>NZ_KB891223.1 GCF_000373365.1 Parafrankia discariae | reverse complement strand
TCAACGAGGAGCGGCTGTGAAGCGGTTACTGATCGACGGAAAGCTTGTCGAGACCGAGCGGACGGTCGACTCGATCAACCCCGCGACCGGTGAGGTCATCGGCCAGGCCGCGGAGGCGACCGTCGAACACACCACCGCCGCGGTCAAGGCCGCCCGCAAGGCCTTCGACACCACCAACTGGTCCACGGACGTCGCGTTCCGCGTCCAGTGCCTCAACCAGCTCCACGACGTCCTCCTCAAGCACAAAGAAGAACTCCGCGAACTCACCATCGCCGAGGTCGGCCACCCCCGCATGATCACCGACGGGCCCGCCCTCGGTGACCCCATCAACCTCGTCAAGTACTACGCCGACCTCGCCGCCGGCTACCAGTTCACCCAGGACCTCGGCACCGTCGAATCCCGCGGCGCCCAACACCACCGCTGGGTCGAACGCGAACCCGCCGGCGTCGTCTCCGCGATCGTCGCCTACAACTACCCCACCCAACTCGCCCTCGCGAAACTCGCCCCCGCCCTCGCCGCCGGCTGCACCGTCATCCTCAAAGGCGCCCCCGACACCCCCCTGCTCGCCCTCGCCCTCGCCGAACTCATCGCCAACGAAACCGACATCCCCCCCGGCGTCGTCAACGTCATCACCTCCCTCGACATCGACGCCGCCGAAGTCCTCACCAGCCACCCCGACGTCGACCTCGTCACCTTCACCGGATCCACCGCCGTCGGCCGACGCATCATGGAAGTCGCCAGCAGGACCGTCAAAAAGGTCTTCCTCGAACTCGGCGGGAAATCCGCCCTCGTCGTCCTCGACGACGCCAACCACGACATGGCCGCCATGATGGCCGCCTTCACCATCTGCTCCCACGCCGGACAGGGCTGCGCCATCACCAGCCGCCTCGTCGTCCCCCGCGCCCAGCACGACGCCATCGTCGAGAAGGTCGCCGCCACCCTCGCCCAGATCAAGGTCGGCGACCCGTCCGCACCCGACACCTACATGGGCCCCCTGATCAGCGAGAAGCAACGCGACAAGGTCGACAACATCGTCCAGCGCGCCATCACCGCCGGCGCCACCCTCGTCACCGGCGGCCAGAAGATCAACCCCGGGTACTTCTACACCCCCACCCTGCTCGCGAACGTCGACCCCGACAGCGAGATCGCCCAGGAAGAAATCTTCGGCCCCGTCCTCGCCGTCATCCCCCACGACGGCGACGACCACGCCATCGCGATCGCGAACAACTCCATCTTCGGCCTCTCCGGCTCCGTCCTGTCCGCCGACACCGACCGCGCCCTGAACGTCGCCCGCCGCATCCGCAGCGGCACCATCAGCGTCAACGGCGGCAGCTGGTACGCCCCCGACGCCCCCTTCGGCGGCTACAAGCAATCCGGCATCGGACGCGAAAGCGGCCTCCTCGGCCTCGAGGAATTCCTCGAAGTCAAAACCATCGCCACCCCAGCCGGAACCTGACCCACCAACACCAACACCAACACCAGGCACCAGCCGGGGCGGTCCGGCGAGCCCCCGAAGGACCCGCCAGACCGCCCCGGCCGCGCTCAGCCCGACACGAAGCTGTAGAGGTACAGGCCGGCCGAGCCGGCGACGGCCAGCCCCGTGGAGTCCGGCAGCCAGCAGCAGCCCCGGGCCGCGCCCTCGAACCGGATCATCGTGCGGCACCGCCAGGTCACCGGGTCCCAGACCCGCACCGACCCGTCGCCGCCGGCCGTCGCGAGCCAGGCGCCGTCCGGGGAGAAACTCGCCTCCCGCACGGTGTGCGCGTGACCGTGCAGGACGGCCAGCGCGCGCCCGGTCGCGACGTCCCAGACCCGCACGGTGTGGTCGGTGCCGGTCGAGACCAGGACCCGGCCCGCCGGGTCGGTGGTCAGCCCGAGCACCGGGTCGGTGTGACCGGACAGCGAGGCACGCTGCTCGAGGGTCGCCACGTCCCAGATCCGCACGGTGGCGTCGTCCCCGCCGGAGGCGAGCCAGGTGCCGTCCGGGCCGGCGACGCAGGCCTGCACCCCCTCGGTATGGCCGGCGAAGGTCGCCATCCACTCCCCGGACTCGGTGTCCCACAGCCGCACCGAGCCGTCCTCGCAGCCGCCGGCCACCCAGGAGCCGTCCGCGGCGACCGTGAAGCCGAGGATCGCGACGTCGGCCGTCAGCACGGCCCGGACGACCCCGGTGGCGGGCTCCCACAGCCGCAGGGCGGTCGGCTGCGCCGACACCACGACCCAGCGCCCGCCGGGCCCGGTCCGGCAGCCGCGGGCCGGGCCGGGCAGGCCCGCCATCGCCGCGCCCGGCTCGCCGGTGACCGGGTCCCAGGCGGTGACGGTGCCGTCGTCGCTGGAGGAGACCACCAGGCCGCCGGCGACCACGGCGCAGCCGCGGGCCCCCTCGTTGCGCCCCGCGGTCGACGGGCGCGGTAGATCGGTGCCGGTGCTCCAGACCCGGATGGTGCCGTAGCGCCCGGCCGAGGCGATCCACGAGCCGTCCGGCGCGACGACGCAGGCCCGCGTCCCGGTCGCCCCGGTGAGCTCGGCCCGCTGCCCGCCGGTGGGGAGATCCCGGACGGTGATCGCGTCCCCGGCCGGCGCCACCAGGTAGGAGCCGTCCGGGGCGACCGCGCAGGCCCGCACGGGGCGGCTGCCGTCGCCGAGCACCCCGGTCTGGCGGCCGGCGGCGGCGTCCCAGCGGCGCAGCGTGCCGTCCTCGCCCGCCGAGACCAGCCAGGAGCCGTCCGGGCCGAACGCCAGCGCGAGCACCGGACCGGCGTGGCCGGCCAGCCGTCGGAGGATCTCGCCGGTCAGTGGGTCGTGCAGCCGGATGGTCCCGTCCTCGCCGCCGGTCGCGAGGAGGGCCCCACCCGGCCCGGTGGCGCAGCAGCGCAGCCGCCCGTCGGTGACCGGCACCGCGAGCCTCGGCGCGCCGGTGGCGGCGTCCCAGGTCCGCAGCGCGCCGTCGCCGCCGACGGTGATCACGACGGTGCCGTCGGCGGTCACCGCGCAGCCGTTCACCGGGCCGTCGTGGCCGCGCAGGACGAGCCGCGCCACCGGGTCGACTCCCTCGGGCTCCCGGCCGCGCCGCTCCCGCTCCCCGGGATCACCCGGCTCCCCGTCGTCCAGGTCACCGCGGGCCTCGTCACCGCGGGCCTCGTCACCGGGGACGTCCCAGACGCGGGCGGTGCCGTCCTCGCCGGCCGAGACGAGCCAGCCACTGCCGGGTGCCGCCGCGACGCCGAGCACCTGGCCGACGTGGCCGGTGAGCACCGAGCGCGCCGTGCCGGCGCCGACCGTCCAGGTGCGGACGGTGCCGTCCATTCCGGCGGAGGCCAGCCACGACCCGTCCGGGGCGACGGCCAGCGCGAGGACCTGGCGGTGGTGGCCGGCCAGCACCCGGCGCAGCGCCGGGTGCGGCTGGTCGGGCAGGGTCCACCGGTTGACCAGGCGGGGGCCGCTCAGCCGCCGGGCCAGCGCGGCGCGGGCCGGTTCCAGCGCGCGGATGCCGTCGAGCCGGCTCAGCAGGACCGCGCCCAGCGCCTCGGGGGGCTCGGTGGGGCCGAGCAGGTGCGCGTTCTGCCCGAGCGCCCGGCTCAGCGCGGGCAGTACCGGGTCGTCCGGGCGCACCCCGGCGGCGACGGCCAGGTCGGCCTCGACCGCCACCGGCCCGAGTCGGGCGACGGCGAGCTTCCCGACCGTCCAGCGCAGGTCCCCGAGCAGCCCGGCGAGCTCGTCGTGCCGGCCGGCTCCGGCCAGGTGCCGGGCGAGATGCTCCCAGAGGTAGCCGGCCCGCCGCGGCGCCGTCCACCACGGGGCCCGCACCCCACCGCCCGGTCCGACGCCCCCGGGGTCGCCGGGGTCGCCGGGGTCGCCGGGGTCGCCGGGGTCGCCGGGGTCGCCGCTGATCATTCCGGCGAGCGCGTCGCACAGGACGCCGTCCAGCTCGCGCAGGCGCTCGGCCCCGACCCGGGCCCGCAGGTAGGTCCGCAGGACGTCCTGCAGCACCAGCGACGGCGGGTCCCGCCGGTAGGCCACGACGAGCGACAGGTCGGCGAACTCCTGGCACAGGTCGTCGACCTCGTCGGGGTCGAGATCGCCGGTCGCCGCCCAGTAGGCGTCCAGGACGTCCCGCGGGATCTCCACGTCCTCGCCGAAGACGGCCAGTTCGAGGTACCGGTCGAGCCGGTCGCCGGTGAGCAGGCCCAGGCTCGCCGACAGCGTCGCCTCCACGGCGAGCGTCCGCTCCTCGACCCGGCTGACGTCCAGCGCGGTCGGGCCGCGCCGTTCCAGCCGGCGCAGCACCCGCTCGGCCGCGCGGGGCACCGACATGCCGTCCCGGGTCTGGCGGACGACCGCCCGGTTGACCAGCGCGAGCAGCACCGGCCAGCGGCCGGTGACCACCAGCAGCCGGCGCAGGACCGCCTCCGGCAACGGCGCGGGGACGTCCCGGGTCAGCAGGCTCACCGCCTCGCCGTCGGCCATCGCGGGCACCGGGACGACGTCGGCGTCCGGCGGCAGCCCGAGCATCCGCGTGGTGATCAGACGGACGCAGCCCGAGCCGCCCTGCAGGAACGGGCGGAGCTGGGCGCGCCGCCACACGTCGTCCAGGACGAGCAGCCGAGGCTCGGCACCGAGCAGCTCGCCGAGGCGGAACCCGGCCTGCTCGGGGTCCGACAGCGTCGGGCGGACCCCGGACAGCGCCTCGCTCAGGTCGTTGATCCGGTCGGCCAGGTGCGCGCCGGCCAGCGACTCGCCGAGGGTCACCCACAGCACCCCGCCGGCGAACCGGCGGGCGATCCGCGGGCTGCCGCACACGGCCGCGGCCAGCGTCGTCTTCCCGAACCCGCCGGCACCCGTGAGCACCACCGGGCGCGGGACCACCTCGGCACCGGTCGGGGGACCCGAGGAAGCCGGGACATCCGGGACGCCTGGACCTCCCGGAACGCCCGGCGCACCCGTGGACGGCAGCAGCCGGCGCAGGACGGCCTCGCTGAGCTCCGGGCGTTCCACCAGCCCCCGGACGGCCGGCACCATCCAGGGGCGGCGCAGCCATCCACCGCCCGGAACGAGGACGGGCCGCGGGCCGGGATGGCCCGGGTGGCCCGGGGGCGCGTCGCCGAACCCGGAGACCGCGGCGACCGCCCGCCGCTCGCTGTCCCGCAGCTTGACCAGGGCGTCGAGCACGGCGGTCTCCAGCCGGCCGTCCCGGAAACCGGCGACGATGGTGCCGCCGTCGCGCAGTCGCGCGCGGAAGGCCTCCTGCCGCTCGCCGTGGGCGACGTCGACGAAGTCGCGGAACGGGACCTCCGCGTCGTCCTCGAGGAGGAACACCAGGCGGGGCATGCCCGCCTCGGTGGCCGCCTGGAACTCCAGCTCGGTGTAGGACAGGTGCGGCAGCTCCCGGACGGGTGACCCGTACCGGAACCCGATGAGGCCGACGTAGACGTCGCTCTCCTGGACCTGCCGGACGCAGAACTCCGCCGGGTTGTCGGCGCGGGCGCCGAAGTACTCCATGTCGACGACGCGGTCACCGGCCAGCGCGACGGCACGCTCGGCGGCGGCCACGAACGACCGGTCCCGCGGGAAGCGCCGCAGCTCGGCGGTGTGGCTGAGGAAGATCGTCCGACGGCGGTCCGGGCCACGCGGGTCCCCCACCCACGGGGCGACCAGCCCCGCGGGCCACATCCCGGACTCGCCCCGCAGCTCGACCGGACCCGCCGCCAGCACGTCCGGCACGGCGGGCACCGCGAGGCTGCCGGACGGTTCGGACGGCAGCCGCTCCGGCACAGACACAACCGGCAAATTACCTGATCACTCCCGGCTGGGCGCGCCGACGCCTCGGGACGTCACCCGGGTCGGCGGTCAGGTTATTCAGGTAATAAGGACCAGTGGACATCACCCCGGCCGCGGAACCCGCCGCCGCGCCCGCCCTCGCGCCCGCGCCGGACGCCGTACCGGTCGTCCCCGACCTCGATCACGAGGCCATGACGGCCGCGCGCCACCGGCAGGGACTGCTCACCAAACCACCGGGCGCCCTGGGCCGCCTCGAGGAGCTGTCGGTCTGGATCGCCGGCGCGCAGGGCACCTGCCCGCCGCGGCCACTGCGCCGGGTCCGGGTGGTGGTCATCGCCGGGGACCACGGCATCGCCACGGCCGGTGTCTCCGCGTTCCCGTCCGAGGTGACCGCGCAGATGGTCGCGAACTTCGCCGCCGGCGGGGCGGCGGTCAACGTGCTCGCCCGCCAGGTCGGCGCGTCGGTCCGGGTGGTGGACGTCGCCGTCGACACCCCCGTGCCCACCACCCCGGGCGGGGCGGACGGCAGCGCGCCCCCCGAGCGGTACCGGGTCCGGCGCGGCAGCGGGCGGATCGACCGGACCGACGCGCTCACCGCCGCCGAGGTCGACGCCGCCTTCGCCGTCGGCCGGCTGATCGCCGACGAGGAGATCGACGCCGGCGCGGACCTGCTCGTCCCCGGTGAGATGGGCATCGGCAACACCACGCCCGCCGCCGCCGTGGTGGGCACGCTGCTCGACCGCGAGCCGATCGAGGTCGTCGGGCGCGGCACCGGCATCGACGACGAGCGCTGGATGCTCAAGACGGCCGCGATCCGGGACGCGATGCGCCGGGCCCGGCCCTCCACCGGCGACGCGCGCGCGGTCCTGCGGATCGCCGGCGGGGCGGATCTCGCCGCGCTCGCCGGCCTGCTCGTCCAGGCCGGCGTGCGGCGCACGCCCGTCGTGCTCGACGGCGTGATCGTCTGCGCGGCGGCGCTGGCCGCCGAGAGGATCGCGCCCGGGGCGAAGCGGTGGTGGGTCGCGGGCACCCGCTCCACCGAGCCGGCGCAGCGCCTCGTCCTCGACCACCTCGGGCTGGAGCCGCTCGTGGACGCCGGCCTGCGGCTCGGGGAGGGCACCGGCGCGCTGCTGGCCGTCCCGATCCTCACGGCCGCGCAGGCCACACTGGCCGAGATGGCTACGTTCGACCAGGCCGGCGTGAGCGCCAAGGAACCCGCCGCGCCCACCGAGGCCGACCCGACCGACGCCACCGACGCCGTCGCGGCCACCAGCACCGCCGACGCCGAGTCGGACCTGCCCGCTCCCGATGCCCCCGATGCCCCCGGTGCCCCCGGGCCGACAGGTTCCGGCCGGCCCGGGCTCGACCTGGGGATGCTCGGCCTGATCACGCCCGAGGCGCTCCAGACCCCACCAGCCCCCACCGGGCCGCGCGACGATGAGCCGCGCGACGACGGCACTGCCGCCAGCGCGCCGTGACCAGCTGATGATCGAGGCCCGCGCGGCGTTCACCCTGCTCACCGTGCTACCCGTGCGCGGCCCGGAACGCCTGGACCGGACGGTCGCCGGGCGCGCCATGGCCCTCGCCCCGCTGGTCGGCCTGGTGCTCGGACTCGCCAGCGCGCTGCTGGTGGTGACGGCACGCGTCGTCACGAAGGTCCCGCACGAACGCCCGCAGACCCTGCTGCCCGCCGTGCTCGGCGTCGCCCTGCTCGCGTTGCTCACCCGCGGCCTGCACCTGGACGGGCTGGCCGACGTGGGGGACGCGTTCGGCGTCCGCGGCGGGAGGGAACGCGCGCTGGCCGTGATGCGGGAGTCGACCATCGGCGCGTTCGGGGCGATCGCCGTCCTGTTCGTCGTGCTCATCCAGGTCAGCGCGCTCAGCGTCGCGATCACGGCCCACCGCGGGACGGTCTCGATCCTGGTCGCGGCGATGACCGGCCGCCTCGCGGTCACCCTGTCCTGCGTCGGGGGCGTTCCCTCCGCCCGCGCGGAGGGGCTGGGTGCCCTGGTCGCCGGCACCGTGCGGCGGCGGGACGCGGCGCTGGCGACGGCGGGCGTGCTCGTCGTCGCGGGGCTTGCCGGCCGGCTCGACTACGACGGAGGTGACACCGGACGGGCGGTCCGCGCGATCGTCGCCGCCGCCGTGGGTGTCGCGGTGTCCATCGCGCTACGCCGCCGCCTGGTACGGCGCTTCGGCGGCATCACCGGGGACACTCTCGGCGCCACGGTGGAGATCACGTCGATGGTGACCCTGTTGATGATGGCGTCGACGATCCCGAACCCGGTCCTGCGCTCCCTCGGCCTCGACTAGCGCCGGGCGAGCACCGCCCGGGCGTCGGGGCCCGCCGGTGTCACCTGGGCGAGGCGGAGACGAACGGTGGGCGGACGACCGTCATCGTCGAGACGCGGCCGCGCACGTCGACGGTCACCTCGTCGCCGGCCGTCACGGAGCGGTCGAGCAGGGCCAGGCCGATGCCCTGCCGCAGGGTCGGGGAGAACGTGCCGCTGGTGACCTCGCCGAGCTCGGCGCCGTCCGGCCCGCTCACCCGCATGTGCGGGCGCGGGATGCCGCGGTCGTTCGAGCGCAGCCCCCACAGCGACCGGACCGGGCCCGCCGCGCGCTCGGCGAGCAGCGCCTCGCGGCCCCAGAACGCCGGCTTGTCCCAGCCGACGGCCCACCCCGACCGGGCCTGCACCGGGCTGATGGACAGGGAGAGGTCCTGGCCGTGCAGCGGGTAGCCCATCTCGGTACGCAGGGTGTCCCGGGCGCCGAGGCCACAGGGCAGGCCACCGAGGCCGGTCACCGCCGTCATCAGCTCGTCCCAGAGCGGCACCGCGTCCGCCCAGCGTGGCAGCAGCTCGAAACCGGTCTCGCCGGTGTAGCCGGAGCGGCAGACGATGACCGGCCGCCCCTTCCACTCGGCGTCGGCGAAGCTCATGTAGGCGCCGTCGGCGGGCAGGCCGAGCGCGCGCAGCGCCTGCGGCGCGGCGGGCCCCTGCACCGCGAGCACCGCGAACTCGGTGTGCAGGTCGGTGACGGCGACGCCGGCGGGCGCCTGCGCGGCGAGCCGCCGGACGACCTCGGCGGTGTTGGCCGCGTTGGGGACGAGGAACACGTCGTCGGCGGCGTAGTGGTACGCGATCAGGTCGTCGACGACGCCGCCGCTCTCGTCGCAGCACAGCGTGTACTGCGCCTGGCCGGCACCGACCCGCCGCAGGTCGTTGGTCAGGCAGGCGTTGACGAACTCGGCCGCGCCGGGGCCGGCGACCCGGGCCTTGCCGAGGTGGCTGACGTCGAAGACCCCCACCGCGCCACGGACGGCCGCGTGCTCGGCGAGCACGCCCCGGCCGGCGTACTCGATCGGCATCTCCCACCCGCCGAAGGCGGCCGTCTTGGCGCCCAGCTCGATGTGCCGCTCGTGCAGCGGGGACCGACGCAGCTCTCCCATGCCGGCAGCGTAGCCGCCCGGGACGTCACTCCGGGACGTCGGCGGCGCCCCGCGGGCAACCACCCGGCGGTGACGGGACGGTTTCCCGCCGTCCCCTCCGGACGCAGGCCGGCCATCGCGGCGGTGCCACACCAGGCCACGGGTCTCGGAGCCCAATACGCTCGGAGCATGACCGTCACCTCTGCCGCCTCCGCAGCCCTCACCGACCTCGACGTCGACGCCGTCGTGATCGGAATGGCCAAGGGCGACGACGGTCCGGTGCCCCTCGGCGGGACCGGCGCCCTCGACGCGGCGCTCGGCGGCCGACTGGCCCGGATCCTCGCCGACCTCGGCGCGACCGGAGCCACCGGCGACATCGTCCGCTTCGCCACGCTCGGGACCCTGAAGGCCTCGACCGTGCTCGCGGTCGGCGTCGGGGAGCACGCCGCGTTCACCGCCGGAGCCGCCGGAACGGCCGGAGCCGCCGGCGACGGGGCCGACGCCGGACCGGACCACGAGACGCTGCGCCGGGCGGCCGGTGCCGCCGTCCGCGCGCTCGTCGGCACCGCCCGGGTCGCCTCGACCCTCGCGCTCGCCGCCGGCCGACCGACCGCGGCGACGCTGCGCGCGGCGGCCGAGGGCTCGCTGCTGGGCGCCTACGCGTTCGACAGCCTGCGCGCCGCGCCGAGCGGGCCGGCACCCGTGCGCGAGCTGGTCCTGACGGTCGATGATCCGGCCGACCTGGCGGCGGCCGAGGCCGCGCTGGAACGCGCGACGATCATCGGTGACGCCGTCGCACTGGTGCGGGACCTGGTGAACACCCCGCCGAGCCACCTCTCGCCGGCCCGGCTGGCCGAGATCGCGGTCGAGCGCGGCGGCGCGGCCGGCGTCGAGGTGACCGTGCTCGACGAGGAGGCGCTCGCCGAGGGCGGCTACGGGGGCCTGCTCGGCGTCGGCCAGGGCTCGGTCAACCCGCCGCGGCTGATCCGGCTGCGCTACCAGGGCGCCACCGGCGCCAGGGCCGCCGCGGGCGACCCGGCCGGCACGGGTCCGGCCGGCACCGACCTGGCCCTGGTGGGCAAGGGCATCACGTTCGACTCCGGTGGCCTGTCGCTGAAGCCGCCGGTGTCCATGGAGTGGATGAAGAGCGACATGGCCGGCGCGGCGTCCGTGCTCGCGGCGGTCGTCGCGGCCGCCCGGCTGGGCCTGACGGTCAACGTCACCGGCTGGATGCCGTGCGCGGAGAACATGCCCTCCGGCGACGCCATCCGCCCGTCCGACGTGATCACGCTGCGCGGCGGGAAGCGGGTCGAGGTGCTCAACACCGACGCCGAGGGGCGGCTCGTGCTCGGCGACGCGCTGGCCCGCGCGTCCGAGGACACTCCCGCGCTCGTCGTCGACGTCGCCACCCTGACCGGGGCGCAGATCGTGGCGCTGGGCACCCGCACGAGCGGGGTGATGGGCCGGTCCGAGGCGACCGACGCGGTGGTCGCCGCCGCCGGGCGCGCCGGCGAGACGGTGTGGCCGATGCCGATGCCGCCGGAGCTGCGCAAGAGCCTCGACTCGGTGGTCGCCGACCTGGCCAACGTCGCCCCGGGCGGGAACCGCGACGCGGGCATGCTGCTCGCCGCCCACTTCCTCGCCGCGTTCGTGCCCGAGGAGATCCCCTGGGCGCACGTCGACATCGCCGGTCCGTCCTGGAACGGCGGCGAGCCCTACGGCTACACGCCCAGAGGCGGCACCGGGGCCATCGTGCGCACCCTCGTCCAGCTCGCCGAGGACAGGGCCGGCACCACCCCGTGACGTGCGGCGCTGCCGCCGCGCGCCACTCCGCGACAGTTCCGATGACGCGATCGGACGTCGCGTGATGCGGCACAGTCGGCGCCATCTGTCCAGTGCAACCGCGTCGCCGTGAAAGACTGGGCTGGCCGGAGCGTGTCACCCGGCGGGACGCCCGTCCCGCGCCCGGGTGCCGCCCCGGCGGGGCTCACCGGCCTGGACGACGACCACGCTCCCGCCGCCGCCAGGCCGTGACCCCACCCGTCCGCAAGTCGACGACGAAGGGACCCCTCGCGTGGCGGACACAGCGGCCGGTCCCGTCGACCTGGTCGTCCTCGGGGGCGGCAGCGGCGGCTACGCCGCCGCGCTGCGCGCCGCCGAGCTCGGCCTGCGGGTCGTCCTGATCGAGAAGGACAAGCTCGGCGGCACCTGCCTGCACCGCGGCTGCATCCCGACGAAGGCACTGCTGCACGCGGCGGAGGTCGTCGACACCGTCGCCGCCAGTGAGAGCTTCGGCATCCGGGCCACCCTGGACGGCATCGACATGGCCGGGGTCGGCGCGTACCGGGACTCGGTGGTCGACGGCCTGTACAAGGGCCTGAGCGGGCTGGTCCGGGCCCGCGGCATCGAGGTCGTCACGGGCCTCGGCCGGCTGGTGTCGCCGACCGCGGTGGCCGTCGGCGACCGGGTGGTCGAGGCCCGGCACGTGCTGCTCGCCACCGGCTCGGCCGCGCGGACCCTGCCCGGCCTCGAGCTCGACCACCGGACGGTCATCGACAGCGGGGACGCGCTGGCGCTGGAGCACGTCCCCCGCTCGGTGGTCGTGCTCGGCGGCGGGGCGATCGGCTGCGAGTTCGCGTCGGTCTGGCGCTCGTTCGGCGCCGAGGTGACCATCGTCGAGGCGCTGGGCCATCTGGTCCCGGCCGAGGACGAGGCCAGCTCGAAGCTGCTCGAGCGCGCGTTCCGGGCCCGGGGCGTCGCGCTGCGGCTCGGCGTGCCGCTGGCGGGCGCGAAGAGCACCGACCAGGGGGTGACCGTCGTCCTCGAGGACGGGTCGACCGTCGACGCCGAGCTGCTGCTCGTCGCGGTCGGCCGCGGCCCGGTCTCCGCCGGCCTCGGCCTCGACGAGGTCGGCGTCGCGACGGAACGCGGCCACGTCCTCGTCGACAGGTACCTGCGGACGAACCTCCCCACCGTCTCCGCCCTCGGGGACGTGCGGCCCGGGCCCCAGCTGGCCCACGTCGCGTTCGCCGAGGGCATCCTCGCGGCCGAGCTGCTCGCCGGGCTCGACCCGGTACCGGTCGACTACGACAACGTCCCGCGGGTCACGTACTCCCATCCCGAGGTGGCGTCCGTGGGTCTGACCGCGGCCGCCGCCCGGGAACGTCACGGGGAGATCAACACCGCCACGTACCACCTGGCGGGCAACGGAAAGGCACGGATCCTGCGCTCCGCGGGCGCGGTGACCGTGATCTCGGCGGCGGACGGCCCGGTCGTCGGTGTCCACATGGTGGGCGACCGGGTCGGCGAGCTCATCGCCGAGGCCCAGCTCATCACCAACTGGGAGGCATACCCCGCCGACGTGGCCCAGCTCCTCCACCCGCACCCGACCCTCTCCGAGGCACTCGGCGAGGCGCACCTCGCTCTCGCCGGCAAGCCACTGCACACCCACAGCTAGGCACGTCCACAGCTAGCCCGCGGTGCCCGCGTCCGCCCCGCCCGGCCCGACCGGGCGCGGTGGGGAGGGCGCCGGGCGCGACGAAGGAGTCGTTGTCAGCATGTCAGTATCCGTCACGATGCCCCGCCTCGGGGAGAGCGTCTCCGAGGGGACGGTCACCCGCTGGCTGAAGAAGGAAGGCGAGCGGGTCGAGGCCGACGAGCCGCTCCTCGAGGTCAGCACCGACAAGGTCGACACCGAGATCCCCGCCCCGGCATCCGGTGTGCTCGGCTCGATCAAGGTCAACGAGGACGAGACCGTCGAGGTCGGCGTCGAGCTGGCTGTCATCGAGGACGGCGCCGCGGGCGCCGCCTCGGCGGCCGCGCCCGCCGAGGCCCCCGCCGCCGCCCCGGAGCCACCGCCCGCGCCGGCACCCGCCGCCGCCGCGCCGCCCCCGCCGCCGGCTCCCCCGGCACCGCCCGCCCCCGCCCCGGCGGCCACACCCGCCGCGGCACCGCCTCCGCCGCCGGCTCCCGCCACGCCGGTGCCCGCGCAGGCCCCGGCCACCGTCCCGGACGCCACCGCCGACGGTCTCGGCCGGTACGTGACGCCGCTGGTCCGCAAGATGGCCGCGGAGCTCGGCGTCGACCTCGGCGCGGTCACCGGCAGCGGCCCCGGTGGCCGCATCACCAAGCAGGACATCCAGGACGCGGCGAAGTCCCGCGGCGCCGCTCCGGCCGCTCCGGCCGCGGCTCCCAGCGCTCCCGCGGCTCCGGCCGCGCCGGCCGCTCCCGCCGCGGCGCAGGCCCCCGCGGCCGCTCCGGCCGCCCGGCCGGCGCCCGCCGCCGCCTCCGCCGCGCCCGCCGTGCCCCGTGGCCGCACCGAGAAGCTGACCCGGCTGCGCTCGCTGGTCGCCCGTCGGATGGTCGAGTCGCTGCAGGTCAGCGCGCAGCTCACCACCGTCGTGGAGGCCGACGTCACGCGGATCGCGAAGCTGCGTGAGCGGGCCAAGGCGAACTTCCAGGCCCGCGAGGGTGTGAAGCTGTCGTTCCTGCCGTTCTTCGCGGTGGCCGCGTGCGAGGCGCTGCGCGAGCACCCGGGGATCAACTCCAGCATCGACCTGGAGGCGGGCACGGTCACCTACCACGACTCGGAGAACCTCGGCATCGCCGTCGACACCGACCGTGGCCTGGTCGTCCCGGTCATCCACAACGCCAGCGACCTGAACCTCAGCGGGATGGCCCGCAAGATCGACGAGCTGGCCGCGCGGACCCGCGCCAACCAGGTGTCCCCGGACGACCTGGGCGGCGGCACCTTCACGCTGACCAACACCGGCAGCCGCGGCGCGCTGTTCGACACGCCGATCATCAACCAGCCGCAGGTGGCGATCCTGGGCACCGGTTCGGTCGTGAAGCGCCCGGCCGTCGTCACCGACCCCGAGCTCGGCGAGGTGATCGCCATCCGGTCGAAGGTCTATCTGGCCCTCACCTACGACCACCGGATCGTGGACGGCGCCGACGCGGCCCGGTTCCTGACCGCGATCGCCAGCCGTCTCGAGGAAGGCGCCTTCGAGGCCGAGCTCGGGCTGTAGCCGGAAGCTCGGCGTTCGGGAGTCGACGGGCGGCGGTCGGGTGGGTTCGCGGACCCACCCGACCGCCGCTGTCGTCGGTGCGTCCGTACGGACGCACCGACGCACCGACGCACGGGTCGGCGCGGGCCGCGGCTGGCCGGCGCGGTCCCGCGGCGCAGGTGGCCGCGGCCCGTTAGGGTGACGTCCGGGCCCGGGGTTCCCGTGCCGCGGGCTCCAGGTCGAGGATGGTCGGATGGGGGTCCCGGGCAGATGAAGGTCGCCGTCACCGGCTCGTCCGGGCTGATCGGTTCCGCGTTGCTGCCCGCGCTGCGCGGGGACGGCCACGAAGTCCTCACCCTCGTCCGGCGCCCGCCGCGGGACCCGTCCGAGGTCCGCTGGGACCCGGCCGCCGGCACGTTGGACGCCGCCGCCCTGGCCGGCGTGGACGGCGTCGTGAACCTGGCCGGCGCCGGCATCGGCGACCACCGGTGGACCACCGGCTACAAACAGACCCTCCGGACCAGCCGCATCGACGGCACCCGGTTGCTCGCCGAGGCCCTGGCCGGCCTCGACCCGGGCCCGCGGGTCCTGCTCTCCGGCAGCGCCATCGGCTGGTACGGCACGAACGCCAGCCCGGCCGGACCGGCGCTGGACGAGACGGCCCGGCCCGGCACCGGTTTCCTCGCCGACCTCGCCCGTGACTGGGAGAACGCGACCACGGCGGCGCAGGAGTCCGGCGTCCGGGTGGTCCAGGTGCGCACCGGCATCGTCCTCTCCGGGCGTGGCGGGACGCTGCGCCGGCTGCTGCCGATCTTCCGGATCGGCGCCGGCGGCCGGCTGGGCTCGGGGCGCCAGTGGCTGAGTTGGATCAGCCTGGCCGACACCGTCGACGCGCTGCGCTTCCTCCTCGAGGCCGACGGAGTCCGCGGGCCGGTGAACCTGGTGGCGCCCACCCCGGTGACGAACGCGGAGTTCACCGCGGCGCTGGCCCGGGCCCTGCGGCGCCCGGCTTTCGCCCCGGTGCCGCGGTTCGCGCTGCGCCTGGCCCTGGGCGAGTTCGCCGACGAGGGGCCCCTCGCCTCCCAGCGACTCGCACCGGCCGCGCTGGTCGGCGCCGGCTTCCAGTTCCGCCATTCCGACCTCGCCGCCGCCCTGGCCGACGCCGTCCACCGCGGCGCCTGAGCTCGGCGGGCGCCCAGCCCCACCCCCATCAGAAACGCTCAGCCAGGGGTGATCCGTACGCTCCCGGCCAGCCGCCAGCCCGCCTCGGTCCGCGTCAGGGTGAGGTCCTTGGTCTCCGGCGGGCCGGCCGGCTGGCTGTCCAGCACGGTGCCCACGCTGTCGACGAAGTCATAGCCGGCCAGCGTCTCGGTGACCCGCAGGACGACCCGGTCGGCGTTCTCCTCACGAACCGTGAGCTCGACGATCTGGATCCGCACCGGTGTCGAGTGCGCGCCCCGACCGGCCATCGCCCCGATCGAGTCCTGGTCGGCTTTCAGGACGGCGCTGCCCGACGCGTCCGCGAGGGTGAGGGCAGCGGCGTCCGCCCGCTCGAAGGCCCGGCTGCGGGCGTCGTTGAGCTCGTCGAGCACGGCCCGCCACGCCTGCTCCGGAGTCTGGCCGCTGACGGGGGTCGCGGTCGGGTTCGTGCCGGCACCGCTTCCGGCGGGCGCGGGCTGACCGGTGCCGTCGGACCCGGAGTCACGGGCCAGCAGGAGCGCGGCGACGGCGACGATCACCAACCCGACGCCTGCGAGCACCGGGAACAACACCGGGTGCCGCCGCCGGCTGCCGGCCCGCTCCCCCGCGGCCCGGCGCGCCCTGGCCGCGCCCGGCGCCGAGGATCGGGAGGCGCCGCGGGGGCGGGCGGGCGCCGCGGCCCGGCCGGCGCGGCGGCGGGTGCCGGCCCGGTCCTGGCCCGGCGGACGCAGCGAGCCCACCAGGTCCGCCGGTTCGACCGGTGCCGTCCGCCCGTCGCGCGGTGGCCCGGCGGGCGACGGTGGCTCGTCGTCCTCGGCCGGGCCCACCTGGCCGGCCGCGCGGTACAGACCGTACGGATCATCCCCGCCGGCGGGCCACGCGGATTCCGGCGGATCGCCCGCGGAGCCCGGGTCGTCCGCGGCCGGGCCGCCCGGGGCCGGGTCGCCGGGCCAGGCCTCCTCCTCGGCGGCCGACCACGGGTCCGTCCTGTCTCCGCCGGCACCGGAGCCGCCGACACCGTCACCGACGCCGTCACGGGCGCCGTCGCCCCCCATGCTCTCCACGGGATCCAGCAGGTCGTGCTGGTCGACCGGGGTGGCGTCGGCGCCACCGACGGGCCGGCCGGACTCAGGGTCGATCTCGATGACGCCGGCCGCCCCGGGTGCCACACCCGTCATCCGGACCGGCAGCGGCGTGGCGCTGCGGGCCAGCCCGGCCGCGAGCTCGGCGGCCGAGGGCCGGCGGCGCGGATCGTCCACCAGGGCCATCGCGACGGCCACGGCGACCGCGGCGGCGTCGGGCCCCGTGGCCTGGCGCATCGCGCCGAGCAGGAGGTCGGCGAGGTCGTGCACGTCCTCCGCGGTGGACACGCCCGGGTCGGTGAGGGCCGCGACGCCGGCTCCGGTGAGAACCGGCCGGCCGTTCGGCTCGAGGAGGATGTCCAGGGCGGTCAGGCCGCCGTGGTGCAGACCGGCCGCGTGCACCTCGGCCAGCGCCTGCGCCGCGGGCAGGCCGATGGTGACGACCTCGCCCGGGTCGAGCCGGCCCCGCGCGCCGAGCAGCCGGGACAGGCTGACCGCCTCGTGGACCGGTTCGGTGACGACGGCCAGGCCGTCGGGGGTGCGGATCACATCCACCACGGAGGCCAGGTGCGGGTGGCGGACGCCGAGCAGCGACCGGGCCTCGTCGAGGGCCTCGGCCCGCAGCAGCGAGTCGGCCGGTAACCGGACGTAGCGGACGGTAACGCTCACGCCGAGCCGCTCGACCTGGCCGGCCCAGACCTCGCCGGCGCCGGCGTCGTAGCGGCGGCCGTGCAGGAGGATTCCCGGTACGACGGGCTCGCCGCCGTGCCGCCCCAGCCGATCGCCGGAATCGTCGGTGAAGGTCACGAACGTCGACGCTAGGCGGATCCGACCACCTCTGCAGGACTCTTTCCCTCGCTGTGGATAACTTCCTCCCGAACGGCGGCGGCGCGCCGCCGGGCGCGGACGGGCGCCCCGGGGACGTCCCGGGGCCGGTCAACCAGGAGTCATCTGTGCAGATCCTCGCGACGAGCGGCGGCTTCCGGCCCGACGGGCGGTGGGGCGCCCGGGTCGGACCACTGCTGGATCACGCGATCGAGCTCGCCGCCCCCGCCGGACGTCCCAGGCTGTGTCTGCTGCAGACCGCCCTGGGCGACGACCAGGCCGCCTACGCCCGGGGGTACGCGGCGCTGAGCCGGGACCGGCCGGACGTCGTGGTCTCCCACCTCGCGCTGTTTCCCATGCCCAACGTCGCCGACGTCCGGGCGCACCTGCTCGCGCAGGACGTCGTCTGGGTCGGCGGTGGCAGCGTGGCCAATCTGCTGGCCGTGTGGCGGGCGCACGGCCTGGACCGGATCATGCGCGAGGCCTGGGAGGCCGGGGTCGTCCTGGCTGGGGTGTCGGCCGGCTCGCTGTGCTGGCACACCGGCGGCACCACCGACTCGTTCGGCCCCGACCTGCGCCCGGTGACGAACGGGCTGGGCCTGCTGCCGCACAGCAACACCCCGCACTACGACTCCGAGGCCGCGCGCCGCCCGCTTTACCAGCGTCTCGTCGCCGCGGGGACGCTGCCCGCCGGGTGGGCCACCGACGACGGCGCCGGCCTGCACTTCCGCGGCACCGAACTCGTCGAGGCGGTGGCCGACCGGCCGGACGCCCACGCCTGGCGGGTCGAGCCGGGTCCGGCCGGGACGGCCGTCGAGACCCGGGTCCCGACCAGGCTCCTGCCCGATCGACGGGCCGCGGCGGACCAGGCGCCGTAGACTCGGCCGGTCCGGGCCCCGGAAGCTCCCGGCGGGTCCCCGAGTGGCCCTGCCGCCCCGGCCCGCGGGCGTACGCTCGGAACGTGGATGTCCTCCGGTTGGGTGTCGTTCCCTATCGCGAGGCCTGGGAGATGCAGCGGGCCCTGGCCGATGACCGCCGCCACGGACGCGGCTCCGACACGCTGATCCTGCTGGAACACCCCGACGTCTACACGGCGGGCCGGCGGACGGGGGCGGGTGACCGCCCGGTCGACGGGACGGAGGTCGTCGACGTCGACCGCGGCGGCGGCATCACCTGGCACGGCCCCGGGCAGCTGGTCGGCTATCCGATCGTGCGGCTTCCGGTGCCGCTGGACGTCGTCGCCTACGTACGGGCGTTGGAGGCCGGCCTGATGGCGGCCTGCGCCGAGTTCGGCCTCGAGACCCGGCGGGTCGAGGGGCGCACGGGGGTGTGGACGGCCGACGGCCTGCGCAAGCTCGCCGCCATCGGCGTCCGGGTGAGCTGGAAGGTCACCAACCACGGTTTCGCGCTGAACTGCGACCCCGCGCTCACCGCGTTCGGCCGGATCGTCCCGTGCGGGATCTCCGACGCCGGCGTGACCAGCCTGAGCCGGGAGCTGGGCCGGCCGCTGCCGGTGGCCGAGGCCCGCCCGGTGGTCGAACGGCACATGCTCACCGCCCTCGCCGACTACCTGGCCACCGGCCGGGCCGTCGAGGCCCGCCGCCGACCGGCGGACGCCGCGGGCGGCACGGGCACGGCGGGAACCGCGGGCGACGCGGGCCCGGCCGCACCGACGACAACGTCCGACACTGATCTGATCGGCGCGGGGCTCGCCGGCGGAAAGGCTCACCGATGACCGCGGTCGCTCCCGAAGGCCGGCCGCTGCTGCGGCTGGAGGCGCGCAACGCGCAGACACCGATCGAGCGCAAGCCGCCGTGGATCCGCACCCGGATGCGCACCGGCCCCGAGTACACCGACGTGCGCAACCTGGTCCGCGGGGCCGGGCTGCACACGGTGTGCGAGGAGGCCGGCTGCCCGAACATCTACGAGTGCTGGGAGGACCGCGAGGCCACCTTCCTGATCGGCGGGGACGTCTGCACGCGGCGCTGCGACTTCTGCCAGATCGACACCGGCCGCCCGACCCCGCTGGACGTCGACGAGCCGCGCCGGGTCGCCGAGTCGGTGTCGACCATGGGCCTGCGCTACGCCACGGTCACCGGAGTCGCCCGCGACGACCTGCCCGACGGCGGGGCGTGGCTGTACGCCGAGACCGTCCGGCAGATCCACGCCGGGTCGCCGGGCACCGGGGTCGAGGTGCTGATCCCGGACTTCGGCGGCCGTCCCGAGCAGCTCGGTGAGGTCTTCTCCGCCGAGCCGGAGGTGCTCGCGCACAACGTGGAGACGGTTCCGCGGATCTTCCGCCGGATCCGGCCGGGGTTCCGCTACGAACGCTCGCTGGACGTCCTGACCCAGGCCAGGGCGGCCGGCCTGGTGACCAAGTCGAACCTGATCCTCGGGCTCGGCGAGACCGACGACGAGGTCGCCGAGGCGATGACCGCGCTGCACGAGGCCGGCTGCGACCTGCTCACGGTCACGCAGTACCTGCGGCCGACCCCCCGCCATCACCCGGTGGAGCGCTGGGTCCGCCCCGAGGAGTTCGTCGAGTGGGAGCGCCGCGCCACCGCGATCGGCTTCGCCGGGGTGCTGTCCGGCCCGCTCGTCCGATCGTCGTACCGCGCCGGGCGACTGTACCGCCAAGCCGTCACCGTACGTAGCAACACTGCCACCATAGAAGCCGTTCTGCCCGAAAGTGTGTCCGACGACTCTCACGCCAGGTGATGACTCGGCTGGTGATGACTACCCGAGGCGGCTAGGCTCGGCTCTGCGTCACACGGCGGTCACGAGATTCGCCGTTGCGCGGGGGTCGCCGCCACCTTGCGGACATCGCGACGACATCTGCGCCCTACACACTCAGTGCTGTTCCGGCGGGAGCTCCTCCCGCCTCGGGCGCCACGACCGCGTCGGGAGGTCGTCGACACCGTGCTCCGCTCACTTCTCAGCGCACTCGAGGAACTGACTCTCCTCGTCCTGCCCCATGGCGGTCAGCGCACCGCGCGCCACAACGCCTGGCGCGCCGCCACCGACCTGCACGTGACCACCGGCTACCGCTGGGTCGACCAGATCTCCGTGTCCGCGCTCGAGCCCTCCCCCGCGCCGCCGCCCGTGCCACCGCCGGCCCGGGCCACCTTCCCCCTCTCCCGGATCTCGGCGCCGCGAGTCTCACCGGCGCGCTCCCGGGCGGCCGCCGCCGCCCGTTCCTGACCTCCGTTACCGGAGCAGTCGCCAGGCACCCCGCCCGAGGCCGTAGGCTCGCGTTTATGGCGCTGCGGAAGAAGCCGGCCGGAGCCGGCGGGGAGCCGGTGCTCGCGGCCGCGGGTGGAAGCGGAACGACCGGTGGCGGGGCCGCCCGCCGCCCGGGTGGAACGGGAGCGTCCGGGTCACGCCCGGGCGGGGGTGCCCAGAAGGCGGGGGACCCGAAGGCGGGCGGGCCGACCGGCGGAGCCCCCAGGGGCGGAGCCCCGAAGGGCGGCGGCAAGGCCCGCCGGGCCGCAAGGTCCGACCAGGCCGGCTCGGGCGGTGCGTCCGACCCGCAGGACAGGGCCGGCCGGAACGCGCGGGCCGCCACACCGCCACCGGCCGCCGGTGGCGGTGACGCCCCTGGCGGGGCGCGCGGCAGGCTCGCGCAGATCCGCCTCGTCTACAAGATCACAAAGCAGCGTGACCCGCGGGTGCTGTGGCTGAGCCTGCTCGGGCTCGCCGGCCCGATCGCGGTCGGTGTCATCCTCGGGGTGTTCGTCGGCCCGCTGTACGTGTGGCTGCCGATCGCGGTGCTGCTCGGGCTGGTCGTGGCGCTGAACGTGTTCAGCCGGCGGGTCCAGAAGACCGCGTACGCCGAGATGGAGGGCAAGCCGGGCGCCGCCGCCGGGGTTGTCGAGCGGATGCGCGGCGACTGGCGGCTCACCCCCGCCGTCGGGGTGAACCGACATCAGGACGTGGTCCACCGCGTGGTCTGCCGGGCGGGCGTGATCCTGATCGCGGAGGGTCGCGGCCGGGGCCCGCGCGAACTGCTCGTGGCGGAGAAGCGCCGCATCCGCAAGATCGTCGGCGAGGCCCCGCTGCTCGACTACGTCGTCGGGACCGGCGAGGGCGAGATCCCGCTGCCGAAGCTGCAGAGCACGCTCATGCGGCTGCGCCGCGAGCTGCGCAAGCGCGACGTGGACGCCCTCGACCGCAGGCTGAAGGCCGTCAGCGCCCCGGCGCTTCCGATCCCCAAGGGCCCCATCCCGCGCAACATCCCCCGCGGCGGCCGGCTGCGCTGAGCCAGCCGCGCCGCCGAGCCCACCAGGCCCGCGCCGAACCGCCACGCCGGCCAGGCCGGCGTGGCCATGCCGGCCTGGCCACGCTGAGCCGGGTGGGTTCAGGTCACCGGTGAGGTGACCGGGTCGCGCACGACCACCGTCCCGGCGGCGCGGTCGTGCGTGCCGCGCAGGTCACGGTCCCAGATGAAGATCGGGATGAACAGGGCCAGCAGCAGCGTCCGCACGACGATCCAGGGCCAGCTCTGCCGCGCCCCGTCGCGCACCCGGACAACCCGGATGCGCGCCAGCCGCATGCCGATGGTCTGCCCGGCGACGGCGACCAGCAGGAGCTCCTCGAGCAGGAACGCTCCGTACACGGCCAGGCCACGGGCATCCCCCACGGCGCTGACGCCGACCAGGAACAGGACTCCCACCAGCAGGTTCGCCATCACCGCGTCGACGGCATAGGCGATCAGGCGGGGGCCGAACCCCACCACCGAACCGGGGCCCTCCGCCGGGAGCCCGAGCCGGGCTCCGGGTGGTGTGTCCCGAGGCAGCCCGGGCCCTTCCAGCCAACCTCCGAGTGCGCGTCCCACGGCGCAAGCCTATGCGGCGATCCCGCGCCGATCGGGCGATGACGTACCGTGACGAACGCCGTTACGGTAACATCTCGGAAACAACGCGGTGATATCCCCGGTACGCTATCCGGTCACGTCGCGCAACCGACCAGAGCGTACCCTGTCAGTTCACGGATACCTGACAAACGCTGGAGGGTGGATGTTCACAAACGCCGACGACGTGCTCCGTTATATCCGGGACGAAGGCGTACAGTTCATTGACGTACGATTCTGCGACCTTCCCGGGGTGATGCAGCACTTCACAATCCCCACGGAGGTTTTCTCCGAGTCGGTGTTCAGCGATGGCCTCATGTTCGACGGGTCGTCGATCCGCGGTTTCCAGGCGATTCACGAATCCGACATGCTGCTGCTGCCGGACCCTCGGACGGCGTTTGTCGACCCGTTCCGCGAGCACCCCACCCTCGCGATGACGTTCTTCATCCACGACCCGATCACCAAGGAGCAGTACTCGCGCGACCCCCGCAACATCGCCAAGAAGGCCGAGGCCTACCTGCGCGGCACGGGGATCGCCGACACCGCCTACTTCGGGCCCGAGGCCGAGTTCTACATCTTCGACGACGTCCGCTACGACTACACCCCCTACGGGTCGATGCACGCGGTCGACTCGGTGGAGGCCGCGTGGAACACGGCCCGTAAGGAGGAGGGCGGCAACCTCGGCTACAAGCCCCGGTTCAAGGGCGGCTACTTCCCCGTGCCGCCGACGGACCACTTCACCGACCTGCGCTCGGAGATGACCCGGGTGCTCTTCGAGGTCGGCATCACCGTCGAGATGCAGCACCACGAGGTCGGCACCGCCGGCCAGGCCGAGATCGACATCAGGTACGACACGCTGCTCAAGACGGCCGACAACCTGATGCTCTACAAGTACGTGATCCGCAACGTGGCGCGCAGCCGCGGCAAGACCGTGACCTTCATGCCCAAGCCCCTCTTCGAGGACAACGGCTCCGGCATGCACACCCACCAGAGCCTCTGGAAGGACGGCGAGCCGCTCTTCTACAGCCCGAACGGGTACGGCGGCCTGTCCGACATCGCGCGCCACTACATCGGCGGCCTGCTGCACCACGCGCCGGCCCTGCTGGCGTTCACCAACCCGACCACGAACTCCTACCGGCGGCTGGTGCCCGGCTACGAGGCCCCGGTGAACCTCGTCTACTCGGCGCGCAACCGCTCGGCGTGCTGCCGGATCCCGCTCGGCGGCGACTCGCCGAAGGCGAAGCGGGTCGAGTTCCGGGTGCCGGACCCGAGCTGCAACCCGTACCTGGCGTTCGCGGCGATGCTGATGGCCGGCCTGGACGGCGTGAAGAACAAGATCGACCCGCCGGACCCGATCGACAAGGACCTCTACGAGCTCCCGCCGGACGAGCTCGCCGCCGTTCCGCAGGTGCCCGGCTCACTCGAGAAGGTCCTCGACGCGCTCGAGGCCGACAACGAGTTCCTCCGCGAGGGAAACGTCTTCACCCCCGACCTCATCGAGACCTGGATCGACTACAAGCGGGTGAACGAGGTCGACGCCATCCGGCTGCGCCCGCACCCGTACGAGTTCAGCCTCTACTACGACATCTAGAACGCGATATCCGTCCCGGTCCGGAGCGGCGCCACCAACGGGGCGGCCGGACTCCCGCCGCACGGCGTGAGAGCGGCACCGGGGGTTCTCGCATGACCTATGGCCCTCCCCCGGCACCAGCCACCTGACAGCCGTTCCGACCTGCGGCCGGGCCTTCCCGGAACTCCGCCGGCGACGGCGGGCGAATATCAGCCGACGACGGACGGCCCGTGCCCACGAACCCGTGGGCACGGGCCGTCCGTCGTTACGGGAGCTTTTCCGGGATGGTTCCCGCGGACCGACGGGTATTCGCTTCCGCGTCGCGCCCACGGCCGCGCAGCAACACTCCGGTGACCGAGAATTAACACCCCGGGAACTGATTGGAAACGAGGCCCGACCAAGCTCCGGACGAACCCTGCGTCAGTCGCGGCCGGGGTCGGCCCTCCCCCGGCCGATCACACAGTCGCTCCGTCACGTGCCACGTCAACCACGGGGAGTATGAGTGAGCTCCAAGTCGAAGAGCTATCAGGCCGAGTACATCTGGATCGACGGCACCAAGCCTGAGCCGTTGATGCGGAGCAAGACCCGCATCGTCAAGGGCGGCAAGGAGCCGGAGATCTGGGGCTTCGACGGCTCGAGCACGAACCAGGCCCCGGGTTCGAACTCCGACTGCGTCCTGCAGCCTGTCTTCACCTGCCCGGACCCGCTGCGCGGCGGCGACAACGTGCTCGTGCTGTGTGAGGTCCAGCTGACCGACTTCACCCCGCACCCGACGAACACCCGCGCCGCCGCCCGTGCCGTGGCCGAGAAGTACGCCGACATGTCGCCGATGTTCGGCATCGAGCAGGAGTACACGTTCTTCCAGAACGGGCGTCCCCTCGGCTGGCCGGCGGCCGGGTACCCCGAGGCGCAGGGCCCGTACTACTGCGGCGTCGGCGGCGAGAAGATGCCCGGCCGGGACATCGTCGAGAAGCACACCCAGGCGTGCCTCGACGCCGGCCTCGCGATCGAGGGCACCAACGCCGAGGTCATGATGGGCCAGTGGGAGTTCCAGATCGGCGTGCTGCCGACGCCCACGATCGGCGACCACATCTGGGTCGGCCGCTGGCTGCTGCACCGGATCGCCGAGGACTTCGGCGCGTCGGTGTCCTTCGCCGCCAAGCCGATGGCCGGCGACTGGAACGGCGCCGGTGCGCACACCAACTTCTCCACCAGGCAGACCATGGAGAGCTGGGACGCGATCGTCGCCGTCTGCGAGGCGCTGGGCACCCGGGTGATGGAGCACGTCACCCACTACGGTGACGGCATCGAGCTCCGGCTGACCGGCAAGCACGAGACCGCCCCCTGGAACAAGTTCTCCTGGGGTGCCTCGGACCGTGGCGCCTCCATCCGCATCCCGTGGGCCGTCGAGAAGGCCAAGAAGGGCTGGATCGAGGACCGCCGGCCCAACGCCAACATGGACCCGTACGTGGTCTCTTCGCTGATCGTCGACACCTGCTGCAGCGCGCTGGCCGGCGACAAGCCGACCCTGTTCGTGCCGTCGCAGACCGCCGACGCGACCGTCAAGGTCTGAGCGGTCCGAGCGGGGGCCGCGCGCCGCGGCCCTGCTGGCATGGAGCACGTCCGCGGCCTCCGGCTGGCACGCCTGCCGCTGGAGGCCGCGGGCTGACCGCTCCAGCCGCGCCGTGACGGCCCCCGGCACCGCCCCGCCTCTCCCCGCGGTCGTCCCGGCCGCGGGATTCCGGGTCGGCCCCGGGCTCAGACGACCTTGCGCGAGTCGATGTCCTGCGCGTCGTACGCGGCCTCGCTGTAGGCGACCGTGGGCACGGGCATGGGCAGCGGGTAGGGCTGGACCGAGCCGAGCAGGTGCGCGGCCATCGGCAGCGCCGCCCCGGACCCCCACGCCGGCTTCCAGATCCCCAGCGCCCGGTTGAGGTCGAGCAGGGCGGTGAGTTCGTCGTCGTAGGAGATGGCGATCGACTCGCCCTGCAGCGGCACGCCGCAGTACCGCGCCCAGAGGTCCCGGCGAAGCCGCTGAGCGAAACCAGGCTCGTCCTCGTCAAGCACGGCGATCGACAGCTCGATATCCGTGAAATGACTGCGACGCATACAGTTCGCCGAGCCGACCGCACACCACTGGTCATCGATGATGACGACCTTGCTGTGGACCGTGACACCCACCCAACCACAGACGATCACATTGTTCGGGTTTCCACCGGCTCCGGGCAGGTGGGGCAGCAGGAAGTTGTTGACAGCGTGATTCAGCAGCCCGGACGGCGGGTCGGCGGGGTCGGCGCCGTGCACCAGGATCACCTTCAGGCCCGGCTGCTGGATGAGTCTGGAGTTGAGCCAGCCCATCACCTCCTGCGAGGTGAATGCCTGGTCGGCGATGAAAATGTACCGGGTGGCCTGCGAAATCGCCTTTCGCAGCGCGACGTGAAATTCGAAGATTCCATCCGGGGCGAAGGTGATGGGTCCTCGCCTGAACCCGGCCGCGGTGGTGAGAAGCCATCGCTGCGCGGCGGACGGCCCAAGCCGGTCCGGGCCGGCCGCCGAGAAGTTCATCTGCGGCACCGTCCGCAGGACCTGAACCCGCTGGCGCGGTCCGACGACGGCCGGCGGCGCCGGGGCGGCCGGAACCGGGGGCGAGTCCGCGAAATGCGTGGGAACCGGCTCGTCGTCGATGACGAACGTGTCGATCGGCTGTTTGAGCTGCTCGTTCCACAGACTGCGGAAGAAGTTGTACATCGCCCCCGCCGCCGGGCCCTGGACCCGGACCGCCACGTCGTGCCAGCCCCGGGTCGGACTCGCCAGCGCCCAGGGCACCGGCCTCATTCTGCCGGGTGCCGCGTCGAGCCCGCCGGTGAAGGCGGCGAGCCGATTCGCGCCGCCGCACACGATCATCTTGGCGTGGGCGGCCCCCAGCGGATGCGCGCACGTGTTGAGCAGGATCTTGTTCTGGGCGGCCGCGTAGATCCGCCGCAGCGAGTCGACGCTGAGGATCGTGTGGAGGTTGAGGTCGGTCAGGCTGCCCAGCAGGTCGGCCACCGGCTTGTACTTCGGCGCGAAGGGCGACGTCCAGGCCAGGATCCGGACATCCACCCTCCGACCGATGAGCTGGGCGAGCTTCGATCGCAGCGGGGTGCCGCTGGGCAGTTTGAACTCGTCCTGGCCCAAATTGCGGGTGAACTCGGTCTCGAGGTTGATCCCCGCTGCCGCGGCGAGCTTTCCGATCGCCTTGTCGACCGAGCGGATCCGCACGGTCGCGGGCGTCGTGACCGTGCCGAGCCACCACGCCGTGCAGTAGAAGAACCCCGCGCCGACCGGACCGGCGATGAGCCGGTCGATCTCGTTCTCGACGGCGGTGAAATAGGCCAGGCCGTCGATGAACGCCTCGACGTCGTTCGGCCCCAGGTCCAGTGGCGCCCACTGTTCCGGCGCGGTTTCTCCAAGAGGCGAGGAGAACGGAAGGTCGGTGGGGCGGGTAAAGTAGGCGGTTGTCAGCGTGTCGATATTGTGCGGCGCGTGCGACATAATTTCCTTTCGGCGCGGTAAACGGTTGGCGACCATGACGGCGCGGTACGGCGGCTTGAAACAGCCGATATCCGCCGGGGTCCCCCGTCCTTCCCGAATAATCGGCCATACTGGTTTACCACGTCACCGGCGACACCGGTGCGTAAAACCGTGAAAGGCTGGTGAACCCCGGGTTCAGCCGTGCGCGGTACGTTGCTCGCGGGCAAGGACGTCATCCACCACGGAGCGGGCGCGGGCGGCGGCCCGGCGGTAGCCGGCGGGCAGCTCGTGAACTGTCTCCGCCGGGTATCCCAGCGCGCGGGCGACCCGCTCCAGATCAGGCGGACCGGCCGGGAGAACGTCGCCCGCCTGACCGGAGGTCAGCATGATCCCGTTGCGCACCCGGGAGGCGAGCGTCCACGCGCGGTCCAGGGCGGCGAGCTCGCCCGCGGCGAGCAGGCCCGCGCCGGCCGCGGCACGAAGGCCGTCCCGGGTGACGGTGGTGCGCAGGCCCGGCAGCCGCCAGGCGTGGCCGAGCTGAAGGAGCTGCAACGTCCACTCGACGTCGGTCAGCCCGCCCGGGCCGAACTTCACGTGCAGAGTGCGGTCGACACCGCGCGGGATCCGTTCCCGTCCCATCCGCCCGCGCAGCCGCACGGATTCGGCGATGGTGCCGGCGGCCAGCGAACGCGGGTACCGGACGCGGTCGGCGAGCCGGCAGAAGCGGGCGGCGAGTTCCACGTCGCCGGCCAGCGGGTGGGCGCGCAGCAGCGCCTGGGCCTCCCAGCCCGCCGACCAGCGCTCGTAGTAGAACGAGTAGCCCTCGATCGTGCGGGACAGCGGTCCGCTGCGGCCCTCCGGGCGCAGCGCGGCGTCGAGCGTCAGCGGCGGGTCCGGGCCCGGCAGCGCGAGCAGGCGATGCAACTCCTCGATGATCTCGGTGGCCAGCCGGGCCGCCCGCGCCTCACCGACCCCGGGTTCCGCCTCGTGGACGAAGAGCACGTCGGCGTCGCTGCCGTAGGACAGCTCCCCACCGCCGAGCCGACCCATCGCGACGACGGCCAGCCGGACGGGCAGCCCGTCGCCGCCGTCGAACCCGCCGGAACCGCCGGCACCGCCGGCACCACGGACACCGCGGACATTGGCGACCTCGCGGCGCGCGATCAGCAGGGCGGCCTCGATCGTGGCCGCGGCGGCGTCCGAGAGGGCCCGGCCGACGGCGCCGACGTCGAGCAGGCCCAGCAGGTCCGCGCAGGCCACCCGGACCAGTTCCACCCGGCGCACCGCCCGGGCCCGCCCGACCGCGTCCTCGGCGTCGGGGTTGCGGTGCGCGACCGCGAGCAGGGTGCGCACCAGGGCCTCCCGCGGCACCGGGCGCAGCTCCTCCTCGGTGCGCAGCAGCCGCACCGACTCCGGCGCCCGGGCCATCAGGTCGGCGACGTACCGGCTGGTGGCCAGCACCCGGGCGAGCCGGTCGGCGGCGCCGGCGGAGTCCCGCAGCAGCCGCAGGTACCAGGGGGTGCGCCCGAGCGCCTCGCTGACCTGCCGGTACGCCAGCAGCCCGGCGTCGGGCTCGGGGGCGTCGGCGAAGGCGGGCAGCATCGCCGGCAGCAGGTGCCGCTGGATGGCCGCCGTGCGGCTCACCCCGTTCGTCAGCGCCTCGATGTGACGCAGGGAGCGGGCCGGGTTGGCGAAGCCGAGCGCGGCCAGCCGGTCAGCGGCCTCCTGCGGGGTCAGCCGCATCTCCTCCGCGGACAGCCGGGCCACGGCCTCCAGCAGCGGCTGGTAGAAGAGGTTCTCGTGCAGTGAGCGGACGAACCGGGCCACCCGGCGGTGTTCCGCCTCCAGCTCGGCGGCTCCCCGCAGGCCCAGGCAGCGGGCCAGCCAGCGCAGCTCTGCGGGGTCGCGCGGCAGGGTGTGCAGCCGGCGCAGCCGCTGTAGTTGCAGCCGGTGCTCGGCGGCGCGCAGGAACCGGTAGGCGTCGGCGAGCCCGGCGGCGTCGCGGCGGCCGACATACCCGCCGCGCGCCAGGCCGTCGAGGGCGTCCAGGGTGGACGCGACCTGCAGCTTGGCGTCGGCCCGGCCGTGCACCAGCTGCAGCAGCTGCACCGCGAACTCGACGTCGCGCAGCCCGCCGGGGCCGAGCTTGAGGTTGCGGTCGGCCTCGGAGCGGGACAGCGAGCGTTCCACCCGCCGCCGCATGGCCCGGATGTCGGCGACGAACCCGGGGCGGGAGGCCGCCGTCCACACCATCGGGGCGACCATCGCGGCGAACCGCCGGCCGAGCTCGGGGTCGCCGGCGATCGGGCGGGCCTTGAGCAGGGCCTGGAACTCCCAGGTCCGGGCCCAGCGCCGGTAGTAGGCCCGGTGGCTGTCGAGGGTGCGCACCAGTGCGCCGTGCCGGCCCTCCGGGCGGAGGTTGACGTCGACCTGGAACAGCTCGCCGGCCGCGGTCGGCGTGCCGCAGACCCGGACGACCCGCTCGGCGAGCCGCGTCGCGGTCCGCAGCGCCGCCTCCAGCTCCGGCGCCGCCGAGGTCCCGGTTCCGGCCCCGGCCTCGGTCCCAGCCGGCGGCGCCGGTTCGGCCACGAACAGGACGTCGACGTCGCTGACGTAGTTCAGCTCGCGCCCGCCGCACTTGCCCATCCCGATCACGGCGAGCCGGACGGGGACGTCGCCGGGGCCGAGCCCGGCGCGGGCCACCGCGAGGGCGGCATCGAGAGCGGCCCCGGCGAGGGCGGCGAGCTCGGCGGTGGCGTCGTCCAGGGTGACCGTGCCGGTGAGGTCCCGCGCGGCCAGGACGAGCAGGGCGCGCCGGTAGGCCAGCCGCAGCGCGTCCAGCACGTCCGAGCCGTCGCCGCGGGCGCGGGGCTCGGCGGCGCCGGGGTCGGCGCCGACGGCCCGCAGCAGCCGCCCGCGGGCCGCCACCGGGTCGGCCGGGCCGGTCATCGCCTCGTCGGAGTCCAGGATCGCCCAGTCCCCGGGATGGGCGACGAGATGATCGCCCAGCGCGGAGCTGGCTCCCAGTACCGCGATCAGGCGGCGGCGCAGGCCCGCCCGGGCGGTGAGCGCGGTCAGCAGCCGGGCCGCGGCCGGCGCGTCCTGGGCGTCGAGCAGCCGGTCGAGGCAGCGCAGCGCCCGGTCGGGATCCGCGGCGGCGGCCAGCTCGCCGACGACGACGCTCGCCGCCAGCCTCGCCTCACCATCAGCGGCCGCACCGCCACCCGCCGCACCGCCCCCGGCCGCACCGTCGTCGGCCGGAAGCAGGCCGATCCGCCGCATGGTCGCGGCGACCCGCTCGACGTCGGAGAAGCCGAGCCGGGCGAGCTGCGCGGCGGCGGTGTTGCGCCGCCGGTCGGCGGCCGGGACCGTCATCTGACGGGACCGGCCAGCCGGCCGAGCACGGTCGGCGGGCGGGACGCGAACGTCCAGCAGAGCTGGAATATTTGGTAGAGCGGGAATGTCGAGTGGGGCATGGGTGCGGCTTCCGGAGGAACGGCGGCCCGCGGCCGCCGGCTCCTCAGAGGGTCGGGAGGTACCGGTCGATCTCGAACGGGGTGACCTGCCTGCGGTACTCGATCCACTCCGAGCGCTTGTTGCGCAGGAAGAAGTCGAACAGCTCGTCGCCGAGGGTCTCCCGGACGAGCGAGGACGTCTCCATGGTCGCGATAGCCTCGGCCAGCGACCCGGGCAGCGCGGTGATGCCGCGCTCCCGGCGCTGCTCCTCGGTGAGCGTCCAGACGTCGTCGGCCGCCGGTGCCGGCAGGTCGTACCCGCCCTGTACCCCGCGCAGGCCGGCGGCGAGCATCAGCGCGAAGGTCAGGTACGGGTTGCAGGCGCTGTCCGGCGAGCGGAACTCGACCCGGGCCGCGTTCGACTTGTTGAGCTTGTACAGCGGCACCCGGATGAGCGCCGAGCGGTTGTTGTGGCCCCAGCAGACGTAGGCGGGCGCCTCCATGAGCTCACCGGCGCGCTGGTCGCCGACCAGCCGCTTGTAGGAGTTCACCCACTGGTTGGTGACCGCGGTGATCTCGGCGGCGTGCACCAGCAGCCCGGCGATGAACGCCTTGGCCACCTTGGAGAGCTGGTACTCGTCGGTGGGGTCGTGGAAGGCGTTGCGGTCGCCCTCGAACAGGCTCATGTGGGTGTGCATGCCCGACCCGGCCTGGTCGCTGAACGGCTTGGGCATGAACGTGGCGTAGATGCCCTGGCGCAGCGCCACCTCCTTCATCACCTGCCGGAAGGTCATGATGTTGTCGGCGATGGTGAGCGCGTCTGCGTAGCGCAGGTCGATCTCCTGCTGGCCCGGGGCGACCTCGTGGTGGCTGAACTCCACCGAGATGCCGAGCCGTTCCAGCACGCCGATGGCCTGCTGGCGGAAGTCGTGGCTGATGTCGTTCGGGGTCAGGTCGAAGTAGCCCGACTCGTCCACCGGCGGGGGCATCGGGCCGCCGCGGGTCGGCGGGTGCTTGAGCAGGAAGAACTCGATCTCGGGGTGGGTGTAGAAGGTGAACCCGGCGTCGGCCGCCTTCGCCAGCGTGCGGCGCAGCACCCAGCGGGAGTCCGCGACGGCGGGCGTCCCGTCCGGCATGACCAGGTCGCAGAACATGCGGGCGGTCATCGGGTGTTCGCCGCGCCACGGCAGCACCTGGAAGGTCGACGGGTCGGGCCGGGCGAGCATGTCCGCCTCGTGCACCCGCGCGAAGCCCTCGATCGCGGAGCCGTCGAAGCCGATGCCCTCGGCGAGCGCGCCCTCCAGCTCGGCCGGCGCGATCTCGACCGACTTCAGCACCCCCAGCACGTCGGTGAACCAGAGCCGGACGAACCGGATGTCGCGTTCCTCAAGGGTGCGAAGAACGAATTCCTGTTGTTTGTCCATGAGCCCTCCGCGCTGAGGTGTGGACTCGTCGGCACGGCTCCCCGAGTCAACTTCCGGTGATCTTCCCCCGGCTGCGCCGCCGCCCGATACTCCGAGCCGGGGCGCGGCGCCCCCGGGTACTTTGACCCGAGAGTAGCGACTGATCCGACCCGACGCGCCTGACGTTACAGCGAAGTTGCGCCGCCGCAACCGCTCGTACCCACCCCCACGACGGCGCCGCCCGGCCGCCGTATCGCGGCCTACGCTGCCTGTATGGCCCAGTTGCGGATCGCCCTCGCCCAGGTGGACACCACCGTCGGAGACCTGGACGGCAACGCGGAGCTGGTGAGCTCCTGGGTGAAGCAGGCCCTCGCCCAGAGCGCGCACCTGGTCGTGTTCGGCGAGATGACGCTGACCGGCTACCCGGCCGAGGACCTCGTCCTGCGCCGCTCCTTCGTGGCCGCCTCAGCCGCCGCCCTGGAGCGCCTCGCCGTCCGGCTCGCCGAGGAGGGCGCCGGTCAGATCGCCGTCGTCGTCGGCTATCTCGACGCCTCCCCGAACCCGGCGCCGGCGGTCGGACGTCCCGCCGGGGAGCCGCAGAACTGCGTGGCCGTGCTGTGGCAGGGCCGGGTCGCGGCCCGCTCCGCCAAGCACCACCTGCCCAACTACGGGGTGTTCGACGAGTTCCGGTACTTCGTGCCGGGCAGCACGTTCCCGGTGTTCCGGCTGCACGGCGTCGACGTCGGGCTGACCGTCTGCGAGGACCTCTGGCAGGAGGGCGGCCCGGTCGCGGTGGCCCGCGAGGTCGGGGTCGGGCTGCTGCTGTGCATCAACGGGTCGCCGTACGAGCAGGGCAAGTCCCACCACCGCGACGAGCTGTGCGCGCGCCGCGCCCGGGAGGCCGGTGCGACGCTGGCCTACGTCAACCTGGTCGGCGGCCAGGACGAGCTGGTCTTCGACGGCGACTCGCTGGTCGTCGACGCCGGCGGCGAGGTCGTCGCCCGCGCGCCGGTCTTCGCCGAGACCCTGCTCACCGTCGACCTCGACCTGCCCGAAGGCGCCGGCACCGGCGTGGGCCCGGGAACAGGCCCGGACGGGCCGGTCACCGGGCCGGTCACCACGCCGCCGGTCGGGCCGGTCGACGCCGGCGACGGCACCGTGATGACGGTCAGCCACGTCGTGCTCGCCGCCGATCCGCTGCCGGCCTGGGAGCCGCGCCCGGCGACGGTCGCCGACCGGCCCGACCCGGCCGGCGAGCTGTACGCCGCCGTCGTCACCGGGACCCGCGACTACGTCCGCAAGAACGGCTTCCGCTCGGTGGCGCTCGGCCTGTCCGGCGGCATCGACTCGGCGCTGGTGGCCACGATCGCGGTGGACGCGCTGGGCCCGGACGCCGTGCACACGGTGGCCCTGCCCTCGGCGCACTCGTCACAGGGCTCGCTGGACGACGCCGCCGAGCTCGCCCACCGGCAGCGGACCCGGCACAGCGTCGTCCCGATCGAGCCGACGGTGGCCGCCTTCCACTCCGCGCTCGCCGCCGCGGGGGGCCTGCACGGGCTGGCCGCGGAGAACCTGCAGGCGCGGGTCCGCGGGACGCTGCTGATGGCGCTGTCGAACGAGCACGGCCACCTGATTCTGACAACCGGGAACAAGAGCGAGCTGGCCACCGGGTTCTCCACCCTCTACGGCGACAGCGCCGGCGGGTTCGCCCCGATCAAGGACGTCTCGAAGACCAACGTGTGGGCGCTGGCCCGCTGGCGCAACGCGCGGGCGGTCGCCCGCGGCGAGGTCCCGCCCATCCCGGAGGAGATCATCGTCAAGCCGCCGTCGGCGGAGCTCGCCCCCGGCCAGCTCGACTCCGACCGCCTGCCGGACTACTCGGTCCTCGACGCCGTCCTCGACGACTACGTCAGCCACGACCTCGGCCGGGCCGAGCTGACCGCGGCGGGCCACGACCCGGCGACGGTCGACCGGGTGATCCGGCTGGTCGACCTCGCCGAGTACAAGCGCCGGCAGAACCCGCCCGGGCCGAAGGTGACGTCCAAGGCGTTCGGCCGCGACCGCCGGCTGCCGATCACCTCGCGGTGGCGCGAGCGCGACCACCCGGCGGGCTGACGGCCCCCGACGGGCCGATCCGCCGGGGGCGCGGGCTCAGATCTGGATGTCCGGTCTCAGACCTGGATGCGGCGCTCGACGGCGTCGAGGATCTCCGCGACGGCCTCGTCCACCGGCACGCCGTTGCGCTGCGTGCCGTCCCGGAAACGGAAGGACACCGCGCCCTTGGCGACGTCCTCGTCGCCGGCGAGCAGCATGAAGGGCACCTTCTGCTTCTGCGCGGTGCGGATCTTCTTCTGCATCCGGTCGTCGGACGAGTCGACCTCGACGCGGATGCCCCGCTGCCGCAGCTTCGCCGCGACGTCGGTCAGGTACGGCACGTGCTCGTCGGTGATCGGGATGCCCACCACCTGCACGGGCGCCAGCCACGGCGGCAGCGCGCCGGCGTAGTGCTCCAGCAGGATCGCGAAGAACCGCTCGATCGTCCCGAACAGCGCCCGGTGGATCATGAACGGGCGCTGGCGGGTGCCGTCCGCCGCCTGGTAGGTCATGTCGAAGCGCTGCGGGAGCTGGAAGTCGACCTGGATGGTGGACAGCTGCCAGGTGCGCCCGATCGCGTCCCGGGCCTGCACGGAGATCTTCGGCCCGTAGAACGCGCCGCCGCCCTCGTCCATGACGAGTTCGAGGTCCTGCTTGGAGGCGGCCTCGCGCAGCAGCTCGGTCGCCTCCTCCCACTCCTCGTCGCTGCCGATCGCCTTGCCCGGCGGACGGGTCGACAGCTCGAGGTAGAAGTCCTCCAGGCCGTAGTCGCGCAGCAGGCCGAGCACGAACTTCAGGACGGTGTCGAGCTCGGTGGGCAGCTGCTCGCGGGCGCAGAACAGGTGCGCGTCGTCCTGGGTGAGGCCGCGGACCCGGGTCAGGCCGTGCACGACCCCGGACTTCTCGTACCGGTAGACGGTGCCGAACTCGAACAGCCGCAGCGGCAGCTCCCGGTACGACCGGCCGCGCGACCGGAAGATCAGGATGTGCATCGGGCAGTTCATCGGCTTGAGGTAGTAGTCGGTGCCGCCGTCGAGCTGCATGGGCGGGTACATGCCGTCGGCGAACCAGTCGAGGTGCCCGGAGATCTCGTAGAGGTCGGACTTGGTGATGTGCGGGGTGTTGACGAACTCGTACCCGGCCTCGATGTGCCGGCGCCGCGAGTAGTCCTCCATCACGGTGCGGATCGCGCCGCCCTTGGGGTGGAACACGGCCAGGCCGGGCCCGATCTCGGTCGGGAAGGAGAACAGGTCGAGCTCGGCGCCCAGCCGGCGGTGGTCGCGCTTCTCCGCCTCGGCGAGCCGGTGCTGGTAGGCCTTGAGCGCGTCGCGGGACTCCCAGGCGGTGCCGTAGATGCGCTGCAGCTGCGGGTTGCGCTCGCTGCCCCGCCAGTACGCCGCCGCCGAGCGCTGCACGGCGAACGCGGGGATGTGCCGGGTGGTGGGCACGTGCGGCCCGCGGCACAGGTCCTTCCAGCACAGCTCGCCGGACTTCGGGTCCAGGTTGTCGTAGATGGTGAGCTCGCCCTCGCCCACCTCGACCCCGGCCTCGGCGTCGTCGCCCGTGTTGGACTTCAGCCCGATCAGTTCGATCTTGTACGGCTCGTCGGCGAGCTCGGCGCGCGCCTCGTCCTCGGAGACGACCCGGCGGGCGAAACGCTGGCCGGCCTTGATGATCTCCTGGGCGCGCTTCTCGACGGCCTTGAGGTCCTCCGGGGTGAACGGGCGCTCGACGTCGAAGTCGTAGTAGAAGCCGTCCTGGATCGGCGGGCCGATGCCGAGCCGGGCCTTGGGGAACAGGTCCTGCACGGCCTGCGCGACCACGTGGGCGCAGGAGTGGCGGACGATGGCCCGCCCGTCCGGCGAGTCGACGGTGATCGGCTCGACGACGTCACCAGCGGCGAGCGGATGGGCCAGGTCACGCTGAAGACCACCGACGCGGGCCGCGATCACCGACCGCTCCCCGTCGAAGAGCTCGGCGGCCGTAGTCCCCGTCCGCACCACCCGCTCCTCGGCCTGCTGACCTCGCTGGACGGTTACGCGGACGTCGGACACCGGTTTCTCCTGCTGCGTTGAACGGACAATCAGGGCGTGCCTGCGACCACCCTGATCACGGATCGGGTTGCCAGCTCAGGCCGTCCCGACCGCAGATGCTACTCGTGCGCTCCGGGCATCCCAACGGGATTACACGCACGGTGACACACCGGCCCCGCCGGGTGGGCGGACCGGTCAGCGGGGGCGGATGCCACCCAGGACGGTGTCCACGATCTGGCCGATCCGGGTGCCGCTGACCTCGTGGCTCCCGCTGGTGTACTGGCGGTAGGAGACCGGGCCGACGAGCATGTCCGTCACCAGGTCGATGTCGAGGTCGGCCAGCAGCTCACCGGCCGCCACCCCGCGCCGCAGCACGCTCGCCACCCGCTCCCGCGACGGCACGATCACCTGCTGGCGGTAGGTGTCGAACAGCTCCGGGTGGGTCTCCTTCTCGGCCAGCAGCCGCGGCATGATCCGCCCCGACAGCGTCTGGATGCTGTGCCGGCGCACCGAGTTCAGCGCGGCGACGAGGTCGTCGCGCAGCGAGCCGGTGTCGTGCGGCTCGTAGGTCTCCGCCAGCGTCGCCAGCGCATCGGCCACCAGGGCGCCCTTGCTCGGCCAGCGCCGGTAGACGGTGCCCTTGCCCACCCCGGCCGCGGCCGCGACCGCCTCCATCGACAGCCCGCCGAACCCGTTGCTGGCCAGCTCGGTCAGCGTCGCCTGGATGATCGCGGTGTCACAGCGGGTGTCCCGTGGCCGGCCCGGCGGGCGCACCACTCCCGAGGGCGCGGGGGCCGCCCGGCCCCCGGGCGCCGACCCGCGCACATGTGTGACGGCCATCAGACCGCCCGGCCCGACGGTGGCGGCCCAGACCGGTCGCCGTGCTGGTCCATCCGCATGCCCTACGCCACCCGCGCCTTCGTCACGCCGTCCACCGACCGGGGACCGTCACGGCCGTGCCCGCCCGCCGGGTACCCCCGGCCGCCCCGGCGCCCGGCCGCCCGGGGCGGCTGACGGCCCCGGGCATGGCGCCCCGGGCTCCCGGTGACTCCGAGCACCCCGGTGACTCCGGGCACACTGTGCCGGCACGTTTCCCCGCCCGCGGCTCACAAGATCGGACAGTACGTCCGCGCGCCGCCCAGACGCATCCGTTTGCGGTTGCAGCGCGCCTGTGCATGATGCGCCACCGCAGGCCAACACACCAGCTCCGCAACACCACCCGAACAACGAAAACCCGCTGGACGCACCCGGCGAGACCGCATGGCGGGCCCGCGGGCGGCCACCCGCGGGCCACAGCCCGGCGCCGTCCCGTGGCCCGCGCTGTCACCCTCGGGCCGGTTCCCCACCGATCCGGCTCCGCGCGGAGCCGGATCGGTGGCAGCATGGGGGCACGCCGGGACGCGATCCCGCGCCCGGACGGATCACCGGGAGATCGCATGACTTCATCGATCGGCATGCCCCGCTCATCCAGCGGCCCCGCCGTGCCCGGAACGGAGCAGGCGGCGACGCTCTACGGCGCGCCGACCACGCCCCACGCCGGCGGCCAGGCGCCCGCCACACCGACCACGATCCGGCCCGCCAGCCACAGCCGGACCACGGTCCGCGACATCCGCGCGGCCAAGGACCGGGGCCAGCGGTGGGCCATGCTCACCGCCTACGACGTCATCACCGCGGGCATCTTCGACGAGGCCGGCATCCCGGTCCTCCTCGTCGGGGACAGCGCCGCCAACACCGTCTACGGCTACGAGACCACCGTCCCGATCACCGTGGACGAGCTGATCCCGCTGGTCCGCGCGGTGGTGCGCGGCGCACCGCACGCGATGGTCGTCGCCGACCTGCCATTCGGCTCCTACCAGGCGAGCCCCGAGCAGGCACTGACGACCGCGACCCGTTTCCTCAAGGAGGGCGGGGCGCACGCGGTCAAGCTCGAGGGCGGCGCCCGGGTGCTGCCCCAGGTCGAGGCGCTGGTGGCCGCCGGCATCCCGGTGATGGGCCACCTCGGCCTGACCCCGCAGAGCGTGCACGCCTTCGGCGGCTACCGGGTGCAGGGCCGCGACGGCGCCGGTGAGGTGCTGCTCGCCGACGCGCTGGGCCTGCAGGAGGCGGGCGCGTTCGCCGTCGTGCTGGAGGTCGTCCCGGCCGACCTGGCCGCCCGGGTGACCAAGGAGCTACTGATCTCCACCGTGGGGATCGGCGCCGGCGCCGACTGCGACGCGCAGGTCCTCGTCTGGCAGGACATGGCCGGCCTGACCGGTGGCCAGCCGCCCCGCTTCGTCAAGCGGTTCGCCGACCTGCGCACAGCGCTCACCGAGGCCGCGGCCGCGTTCCGTGACGAGGTCTCCGGCGGGCTCTACCCGACCGTCGAGCACAGCTACTGACCCGCCGCCGGGCGGCGGGTTCCCACCCGGGAAGCCGCCGCCGGGCCCCTGCCACCGGGCCTCCTAGCGCCGGGGGGCCGCGGCGAGCGCGGCGGACAGCTCCGCACGCGCCTCGACCAGCGACGGCCCGTACCAGGTGAGCAACCGGCCGGAGACGCACACCGCGGGCGCGGCGAACGCCTCCGGCCCGTCCGACGGGCTGAACGCGTACGGCTCGTCGGGCAGCACCACGAGATCATGGGCGGGCAGCCGGTCGAGCTCCACCCGCGGGTAACGCTCGTCCGCCCCGGCGAGGACGTTGTCGACCCCGAGCCGGGCCAGCAGGTCACCGGCGAACGTGTCGCGGCCGAGCGCCATCCACGGCCGGCGCCAGATCGGGACGACGGCGCGCCGGCGTGGCCCGTCGACCGGTGTCGCCCAGACCCGCTCCGCCGTCTCCAGCCAGCCGGGACGGGGCAGCCGGCAGGCCAGGCGCAGCAGGCGGTCGAGGCTGCGCAGGGCCGCGGGGACCGTGGTCGGCGCCGTCACCCAGACGGCGAGACCGGCCGCCCGCAGCGCGTCCAGGTCCGGCTGGCGGTTCTCCTCGGCGTTGGCGCAGACGACGTCCGGCGCCAGCGCGACGATCGCCGCGACGTCCGGGTTCTTCGTGCCGCGCACCCTGGTCACCGCCAGGTCCGCCGGCCGGGAGCACCAGTCGGTGGCGCCCACCAGCAGGCCGGGTGCCGTCGCCGCGACGGACTCGGTCAGGCTCGGCACCAGGGAGACCACGCGCCGTACCACGGCCGGGACCGCCACCGGCAGGCCCAGGTCGTCGACCGGCTCGTCACCGGCCGACCCGCCGAAGGCCGGCTCACCGAAGGCCGGCCCGGCGCCGGCCGGTTCCTGCTCGGCCGGCATGCCGCGCCCGCTCAGACGTCGGTGACGCGCAGGCCGGCGTGCGCCTTGTAACGGCGGTTGACCGAGATGAGGTTGGCGGTGAGCGCCTCGACCTGGCCGGCGTTGCGCAGCTTGCCGGCGTAGATGCCGCGCATCCCGGTGATCCGGTTCGCCAGCGCGATCACCGTGTCGGTCGCGGCGCGGTCGTCGCCGACGACCAGGATGTCGGTGTCGATCGACTCGACGGACTCGTCCATGAGCAGGACGGCCGACACGTGGTGGAAGGCGCCGACGACGGTGCTGTCCGCCAGCACGGCGGCGGCCTGCTGCGCGGCGCTGCCCTCGGCGACCGGGAGCGCGAACGCGCCGCCCTTGTCGAAGCCCATCGGGTTCACGCAGTCGATCACGACCTTGCCGGCCAGCTGCTTGCGCAGGTCGGCCAGCAGCTCACCGTGCCCCTCCCAGGGGACGGCGACGATCACGACGTCGGCCCGCTCGGCGACGTCGGCGTTGTCGCCGCCGGCGATGTTCCGCCCGGGGGCGGCCAGCTTCGCGGCCGCCTCCCGGCCGCGCTCGGCCGAGCGCGACCCGACGAGGATCTGGTGACCCGCCATCGCGAGGCGGACGGCGAGGCCCCCGCCCTGCGGCCCGGAACCACCGAGGATACCGATCACGAGCGAGGAGACGTCCGGAAGAGGCGTCGATGCTGAGCTCACCGGGCCATCCTGCCCGAAACCGGCTCCGCGTGCCGACCACCGTCACACCCTGTGACTCCGCTCCCAGTTCAGGATTCCCGACCCGCCGGGCTCCGGCCCGCGGTGGGCTGCCAGGAGCGGCGACGGGCGGCCCGGGGAGCACGCTGAACCGGCATGAGGGGTTTCCCACCCGAGGGTCACCGGTGACTTCGACCGTCAGATACCACGAAGGACCCACGTCGCGCACAGGGGCACACAACGGCCAGCGGGAGGACATTTACCCCCACCCCCTCGCGGGTCCACCCACCCGATAGGGGACTATGAAGAAACAACGGGGTAGCTACGATCGCGATCATTGATATGGGCCGGAATGATCCCCGGCTCGGGCGGGCGGCACCGACGCCACCGGCGGAGCATCGCGACCGGCGAAGGAGCAGCACGGGTGGCGGATCTTCACCGAACTCTGACCACGACGCGGAGCACCGACGACCTGACGCAACGTGAGGATCCGTACGCTTCGGGGAGCCCCGGACGTGCGTACGTCCAAGATGGGCCGTACCGTTCCCAATCACACGCACCAAACAGATCTTCGGCAGGCAGATCTTACGAGTCAGGCGAGAGAGGTCGAGCAATGGCGGACGTGTCGGTTCGCTTCGCGATGACGAACGACAGCGAAGTGGTGCTGAACCTGTCGCTGCCGCAGGCACTGCGCCTGATGGAAGCGATCGCGCGCAAGGTGGGCGAGACCCTCGCCGAGCGCAGCAACCAGTCGGTGGGCGGGGTGGGCGGCGTCCCCTCGCCCGCGCCCTCCAACGGAATGCCGAGCCTGGGGCCGTACACCCCGTCCTGAAACGGTTCACACCGTCCCGCACCTGGGCCGTTCTGAACGAGGAACAAGGACGGCCTGGCGACAGGCCGGTCCGGACGTAGGCAGCCCGGCCGACCTCACCGGTCGCCCGGGGTTGTCGTCCCACGCGTCGGTCACCCACGGGCGGCCGACCGTTCGGGGGACCGCACCTGTCAGAGCGCTGTGCCGCTCAGGACGTGCCATGCCCCTCGGATACCCGGTGCCTCTCAGATCTGCGGTGCCCGGCGACACGGGCCGGTCACGGGGTCACGGGGTGCCGGCGGCGGGACGCGGCATGACAGCCTGGTCCGCACCGGGGGAACGTCGCAGCGCCCGCGGGTGCGACGACGCGTACACCTCACGCAGATGGTCCATCGTGACCAGCGTGTAGATCTGGGTCGTGCTGACCGAGGCATGCCCCAGCAGCTCCTGCACCACCCGGACGTCGGCGCCGCCGTCGAGCAGGTGGGTCGCGAACGAGTGCCGCAGCACGTGCGGCGAGGCCCCTGGGACACCGGCCGCGTTCGCCGCCACACGCAGCGCCGACCACGCGCTCTGCCGGGACAGCCGGTTCCCCCGCCGCGAGACGAAGAGCGCCGCCCCCGAGCACCCGGCGACCAGGTACGGCCGTCCGCGCCGAAGGTAGCGTTCCAGCGCGGTCACCGCGTACCGGCCGAGCGGGACGATCCTGTCCCGCCCGCCCTTGCCCCGCAGCCGCACCGCGGACTGGTCCAGGTCGAGATCGTCCAGATCCAGGCCGACCGCCTCGGAGATCCGCGCGCCCGTCCCGTAGAGCAGTTCGAGCAGGGCCGCGGAGCGCAGCCGCCGCGCCAGCTCCGCCGGGTCACCGCCGGCGAGCTCCGCGCGGTCCGGGCCGGCCCCGGAGACCTCCGGATGATCAGGGCCGCCGGCCACGGCGGCGGCGATGACCGCGCTCACCTGGTCGACGGTGAGTGCCCGCGGTAGCCGCCTGGGCGGCACCGGCGGCCGGACCGGGCGGGCCACGTCCTCGCTGACGTCGCCCTCCTGCGCGGCGAACCGGTGCAGCGACCGGACCGCGACCAGCATCCGGGCCACCGACGCCGGGGCGAGCGGTGGATGGGTCTCGTCGCCCTCCCGCAGGGCGGCGGCGAACTGCGCGATCTGGGCCTCCCCGACCGCCGCCAGCGAGGTGATCCCGCCGGCCGCCAGATGCTCGCGGTAACGGCGCAGGTCACGCCGGTAGGCCAGCACCGAGTTGCGGGCCAGCCCGCGCTCGCCGTCGACGTGGTCCAGGTAACGCTCGATGACCTGGACCGGGCCGGCCGGGCCCGCTGAGTCACCGGGCGGCCCACCGTGGCGGGCGTCGCCGCCTTCCACCGTGGTCATCATCGAACTGATATTAGGACGTGACCGCGACGGTTCGCCGTTGCCGGTCCCACGGCGCCGTCGAGCGTCTATCGTGACGGCTTGTGCGGACGGGCATTGTATTGTCACGTTTCGCCGCACGTCGGGGGTCCGCCATCATCACCACCTCGAGCGCAAGCCCGGCCCGCGCCGGCCCGGCCGGCGGGCGATCGGTCCGCGGAGTACCGGTCCGCGGAGTGTCTGCCCGCACGGTCTCGGTCTGCGCGGTCTCGCTGCTGGCGGGGTCGGTCCTCGCCGGCTGCGGCGGCTCGGGCCCCGCGGGTGGGGCGCCTCCGCCGGCGCGACCCGGCTCCGCCACGGCCGGCGGCCCGGCGAGCCCCGGTCACGCCGGCGGCACAGGCCCCGTCGTGCCCCCCGGAACCGCGACCCCGGCCGCCACCACCGGCGGGTCCACCACCGGCGGGCCGGCCGGGGCGGGCGCCGACCCGGCCGACGACTCCCCCGCCGGCGCCGGCCGGGTCGTCGAGGCCTACTACCGCGAGATCAACGCCGCCGCCCGGGGCGGCCGGGTCGCCGACGTCTCGGCGACCGCGCTGCCGGGCTGCCAGACCTGCGCCCTGGACGTCGGCATGACCCGGCACCTGGACCAGCTCGGGCTGCGCGCCGCCGAGGAGCCCTACGAGATCACCGGGCTGGCCGCCGGCGAGCGGACCGGCACCGTCGTCGACGTCCGCTTCACCGCCACGACCCGCCAGGTCCGCCTGCTCGACCCGGCGGGCCGCGACGCCGGCACCGAACCGGCCGTGCCGACCCGCACCGCGACGGCCCGCCTCGCGCTGACCGGCCCCGGCTGGCGCGTCCAGACCATCACCTACGCCGCGGGGTAGCCGTGAGCCAGCACCGCAACGGACGTCCGGCCGCCCTCGCCGCGCTGGTCGCGGCCGCGCTACTCGTCCTCGGCGGGATCGGTCCGGGCCCGCTGGCCGGGCCGGGATCCGCCGCCCGGGCCGCACCCGCGCCCGACGGTCCGCGGCCGGGCGCGCAGGTCCCGTGCACCGGGGCACGGTGGGGCAGCTGCGACACCCGGGCCACGGACAACGGCTACCAGTACCGCTACCGCGGCGGGTACCTCGAACGGGTGCCGCTCGGCGGCGCCACCGGTGGCGGTGGCGGTGGCGGCTGCGGCGACGACTGCCCGCCCGACCCGGACGCGCTGTGCGCGCTGCTGACCGGTGTCGGCCCCGCCCCGGAGATGACGGCGGCCGAACGCGCCGAGTACGACGCGCTCGTCGCGAACTGCGGCCCGGTGCTCTACGACCCCGACGGCATCGCCGTCGCCGACATCGCCACGCAGCTCGCCGACTACCTGCGCGAGGAGCTGCTGCCCACCCCGGACGTCGTGATCCAGCCGGTCGGCAACAGCTTCGCGAACCTGCCGACGATCATGCACACGGCGGTGCCCGACGCCTTCACCTTCGACGTCGCCGAACCCGTCCTGGCCACGATCAGCGCGAACCCGCACTACGCCTGGGACTTCGGCGACGGCGGGACCGGCCCGGACGCACCCGGCCGCCCCTACGACCCGGCGATCTCCCCCCGTGACCACCCGGACGCCTACGTCGCCCACCCCTACCAGCGTCCGGGCACCTACCAGGTGACCCTCACCGTGACCTGGGACGGCTTCTTCACCGTCCCCGGGGTGGCGCAGGCGTTCCCCCTGCCGGACGTCGTCCTCGCCGCCGCCGAGCCGATCACCATCGAGGAGGCCGGCGGGGTACTCGTCGCCAACGACTGACCGCCACGCCGGCCGGGCCCCGTCCACCGGCACCGGTGGACGGGTGACGGCCGGCAGGCGACGGGAGACAGGCGACGGTCAGCCGCTCGCGCCGGGGCGGGCCGACCACTGCGAGCCGAGCGGACGCAGCCGCTCATAGCCGTCCACCCGGGCCCGGTAGGTGGCCAGCAGGCCGATCACCGCCATCCCGTTGGTGATCTCGCCGCGCATCACCTGATCCACCGCCTCCGACAGGTCGATGCGGGTGATGTCCATCTCGGCCTCCTCGTGGACGCCGACATGCCGCTCGGCCGCCGGGATCTCCACCAGGTCCCGGGCCAGGAACAGCCGGAACGCCTCGTCGGTCATCCCCGGCGACGCGTAGACGTCGACGAGCAGGTCGAGACGGCCCGGCCGCAGGCCCGCCTCCTCGGCCAGCTCCCGGGCGGCCGCGACCGAGGCCGGCTCGCCGGGAACGTCGAGGATGCCCGCGGGCAGCTCCCACAGCGGCCCGCCGACCGGGTGCCGGTACTGGCGGACCATCACCACCCGCTCCTGGTCGTCCAGGGCGACGACACCGACCGCGCCCGGGTGCACGACCACGTCCCGCTGGGACGTGTCGCCGTCGGGCATCCGCACCATGTCCCGGCGCACGGCGATGACCCGCCCGCGGTAGGGGACGGAGCTGTCCGCCACCTCGTAGGAGTGCACGGCGCCGCTCATGGGGAAACCAGCTCTCCGCCGCTCACACCGGCCGCGGCGGCCGGCCCCGTGGACCCACCGGCCGACGCGCCCGGCTCGGCGCGGCCCCGCCGACCCCGCCCACCGGCCGGCCGGGCACCGTTGCCGTCCGTGGCACCGTTGCCTTCCGTGACGGTGCCGCCCCCGTGGCCGCCGTCGGTGCCGCCCCCGTCCGGGAGCTCGACGGGCAGCCGGCCCCGACGCCGGTCGGCGTGGACCACGGCGGCGGCGGCAAGCCCACGGAACAGCGGGTGCGCGCGGGTCGGCCGCGACCGGAACTCCGGATGCGCCTGCGTCCCCACGTAGAACGGGTGGACGTCCGCCGGCAGTTCGACGACCTCGACGAGGCGGCCGTCCGGCGAGGTGCCGGAGAACACCAGCCCGGCGGCGGTCAGCCGCTCCCGGTAGGAGTTGTTGACCTCGTAACGGTGCCGGTGCCGCTCGAGCACCTCCGGCTCGCCGTACTCCCGGCGGGCCACGGTACCCGCGCCCAGCGCGCACGGGTACAGGCCGAGCCGCATCGTGCCGCCCATGTCCCGCTTGCCGGCGACCACGTCGTGCTGGTCGGCCATCGTGGAGATCACCGGATGGGCGGTCTCCGGGTCGAACTCGACCGAGTTCGCCTCGGCCAGCCCGGCCAGCGAACGGCCGGCCTCGATCACCATGCACTGCAGGCCCAGACAGATCCCCAGGGTGGGAATGCCGTGCTCGCGGGCGTGCCGCAGCGCCTCGATCTTGCCCTCGATGCCGCGGATCCCGAACCCGCCCGGGACGATGATGCCGTCCACACCCTCCAGCGCGTGCGCGGCGGCGGCCGGCGAGCTGAACTCGTCCGACCCGATCCAGCGGATGTCCGCGCGAGCGTCGACGGCGAACGCGCCGGCCCGCAGCGCCTCGGTCACCGAAAGGTAGGCGTCGGGCAGGTCGACGTACTTGCCGACGATCGCCACCGTGGCGGTGTTCGAGGGATGGTGCACCCGGCGGAGCAGGGTGTCCCACTCCGTCCAGTCGACGTCGCGGAAGCTGAGGCCGAGCCGGCGCACCACGTAGGCGTCGAGGCCCTCCTTGTGCAGCACCTTGGGGATGTCGTAGATCGAGCCGGCGTCCGGGGCTCCGACGACCGCCTCGTCGTCGACGTCGCACATCATGGCGATCTTGCGCTTGAGCGCGTCGGGCAGCGGCCGGTCGGAGCGGCAGACCACCGCGTCCGGCTGCAGGCCGATGCTGCGCAGCGCCGCCACCGAGTGCTGGGTCGGCTTGGTCTTCAGCTCACCCGACGGCGCCAGGTACGGGACGAGGCTGACGTGCACCGTCAGCGCGTTGTCCCGGCCGACCTCGTGCCGGACCTGGCGGATCGCCTCCAGGTAGGGCAGCGACTCGATGTCGCCGACCGTGCCGCCCACCTCGGTGATCACCACGTCCACCGAGTCGGTGGCCAGCCGGCGGATCCGGTCCTTGATCTCGTCGGTGATGTGCGGGACCACCTGCACCGTCTCACCGAGGTACCCGCCGCGACGCTCGCGGGCGATCACCGCCGAGTACACCTGCCCGGTGGTCACGTTCGCGCTGCCGTCGAGATCGACGTCGAGGAAACGTTCGTAGTGCCCGATGTCCAGGTCGGTCTCGGCGCCGTCGTTGGTGACGAACACCTCGCCGTGCTGGAACGGGTTCATCGTGCCCGGATCAACGTTCAGATACGGGTCGAGTTTCTGCATCGTGACCCGTAGGCCACGAGCCTTGAGCAGACGGCCGAGGCTGGACGCCGTCAGTCCCTTGCCGAGACTGGACGCCACTCCTCCCGTCACGAACACGTGCTTGGTCACATGCGCCTGCGCCACGCGGAACCCCCGTGGTCACGCCGCCGGTCCGGCCCCGGCGCCTCCACGGAGCTTCACGGTAACACCGTGCCGACCAGGCCAACGCCCCACCCCGCCGCGGGCCACCCGGCCGGCGGATCACCCGGCCGCCCGGCCCGCGGGTCAGGGCCGGGTCAGGGCCGGGTGAGGGCGGCCTTGTCGGCGGCGGCGGCGGCGAGCAGCTCCTCGGCGTGGCCGCGGGCCAGCGGGCTCTCCTCCTGGCCGGCGAGCATCCGCGACAGCTCCCGGACCCGCCCGGGGCCGTCGAGCGCCAGCACGCCGCTGCGGGTCACCGAGCCGTCGTCGGCCTTGCGCACGACCAGATGCCGGTCGGCGAACGCGGCGACCTGCGGCAGGTGGGTGATGCAGATGACCTGGTGGGTGCGGGCGAGCCGGGCGAGGCGGCGGCCGATCTCGACCGCGGCGCGCCCGCCCACCCCGGCGTCGACCTCGTCGAAGACCATCGTCGCCCCGGCGTCGGCCGCCGCGAGCACCACCTCGATCGCCAGCATCACCCGGGACAGCTCACCACCCGAGGCGCCCTTCTCGACCGGCCGGGCCGGCGCGCCGGGGTGCGGCACCAGGCGAAGCTCGACGTCGTCGATCCCACTCGGCCCGTAGGCCAGCGTCCGGCCGCCGACGGGCAGGCCGTTCGGGTCGTCACGGTGCCCGACCGCCGCCTCCACCCGGGCCCGCGGCATGGCCAGGCCGGCCAGCTCGGCGGCGACCGCCGTACCGAACCGTTCGGCGGCGGCGGAACGGGCCGCGCTGATCCGTTCGGCCAGGCCGGCGAGCTCCGCGGTCAGCTCGTCGCGCTCGGCGGCCAGGGCACCGGTCTGGTCACCGTCGGCGTCGAGTTCGAGCAGCCGACGCCCGGCGGTGTCGGCCCAGCGCAGGACGCCGTCGACATCCGTGCCGTGCGCGCGGGCCAGCGCGGTCAGCGCCGCCTTGCGTTCCTGCACCTGAGCGAGCCGCTCCGGGTCGGACTCCACCCCGGCGGCGTAGGAGGCCAGGTCGGCGGCCACGTCGGTCAGCAGGCTCGACAGCTCCGCCAACCGGCCCGCCAGCTCCTCCAGCGCCGGGTCGAGCGCGGCGTCACCGGCCACGACCCGGCGGGCGGAGCCGACCAGCTCGGCGGCGGCCGGGACCTCCTCACCGGCCGCGGGGTCGCTGACCAGCGCGCCGTGCGCCGAACGCGCCACCCGCAGCAGGGTCTCGGAATGTTCCAGCCGGCGCAGCTCCGTGTCGAGCGCGACATCCTCGCCGGGCCACGGCGCGACCCGTTCGACGTCGGCCAGGCCGAGCCGGAGCAGCTCCGCCTCCTGTGCCCGCTCCCGCGACCGCCCGGTGATGTCGGCCAGCCGCGCGCGGACCTTCGCCAGCCGCGCGTACACCTGCCCGTACCGGGCGAGCGGCTCGGCGACGGCGGCGCCGGCGAACCGGTCGAGCGCGTCACGCTGCGTCGCGGGACGGCGCAGCCGCTGCGCCTCGGACTGCCCGTGCACGGCGATCACGTTCTCGGTGATCTCCGCCAGGACACTCGCGGGCACCGAACGCCCCGCCAGCTGGGCCCGCGAGCGACCCTCGGCACTCAGCGTGCGGCCCATGATGATGACGTCCTCGTCGACGTCGCCGTCGAGCTCACGGACCCGCTTGGCGAGTCCGGAGTCGGCCGGCACCACCAGCCGGGCCTCCACGAAGGCCCGCCCGGCCAGCGGGGAGACCAGCGCGTAGTCGGCGCGGCCCCCGGTCAGCAGGCCGAGCCCCTGCACGATCATGGTCTTGCCGGCACCGGTCTCGCCGCTGACGACCGTCAGCCCCGGCGCCAGATCGAGGACGGCGTCATCGATGACCCCGAGGCCACGGATGCGAATCTCCTCGAGCACGCCCCGAACTCTAGCGTCACCCTCACCACGGACGGCACCCGGAAATCGGGGACACCGGAGCCGTGCCGCCGATTCCGGTCACGTCGCCAGGCCGGCCGCCCCCGCCCCGCCCGTCCCGCGCCGTTCCCCCGCCGGCCGCGTTCCCCCAGTTCAGCGCGCCGACCCGGCGCCGAACCGGGTCGGCTCAGCGCCCCGCCCGGCCGCGCCACCCCACCACCGGCAGGTCGAACTTGGCCACCAGCCGATCGGTGAACGGACGTGGTCGGATCACCGCCAGCCGCACCGGCCGCCGGCCCCGCGCCACCTCCACCCGAGACAGCTCGGGGACGTCGACCAGCCGCCGCCCGTCGCAGTAGAGCACCGCCGGGACGTCCGGCAGCACCTCGATCGCCACGGTCGACGTCGGGGCGAGCACCAGCGGCCGGGAGAACAGGGCGTGCGCGCTGATCGGCACCACCAGCAGCGACTCCACCCCCGGCCACATCACCGGGCCGCCCGCCGAGAACGCGTACGCGGTCGAGCCGGTCGGCGTCGAGCAGATCACGCCGTCACAGCCCCAGCGCGACAGCGGCCGCCCGTCGATCTCCAGGACGCACTCGAGCATCCGGGACCGCCCGGCCTTCTCCAGCGACATCTCGTTGAGCGCCCAGCCGGTGTAGATGAGCTCGCCGCGGTGGCGGACCGTCACGTCGACGGTCATCCGCTCCTCGACCGAGTACTCCTTGCGGACGACGTGCTCGACGGTGGCCTCCAGCGCGTCGGGCTCCGCCTCGGCCAGGAAGCCCACATGCCCGAGATTGACCCCGAGCAGCGGGATGTCCGCCGAGCGGGCGAACTCGGCGCCGCGCAGCAGGCTGCCGTCACCGCCCAGCACGAGCACCAGCTCGGCGCCGACCGCGGCCTCGGTGTCCCCCGTCACCACGTTCGGGGCCGACAGGTCGAGCAGCTCGGCCTCGTCCCGCAGGACCCGCGGCGAGACACCGGCGGCCACGAGCATCTCCAGCACGCGCTGCGCGCTCTCCCGCACGACGGAGCGGCGCGGGTGACTGACGACGAGCACCTCGCGGGTCATCGGCCGGTCCTTTCGCCGTCGGCTCGGGCGTCCTCTCCGGCGTCCTGGCCCGCGTCCTGAGACGACGGCGGCGCCGGCGCGGGGGCTGGTGTCGCCGGGCCCGCGGGCCCGGCCTCGATCGCGGCGGCGATCATCGCCTCGACCTGGTCGGGGGGCGGGCGGACATCCGCGCGCAGCCAGGCCAGATACTCGACGTTGCCGGCGGGGCCCGGCAGTGGGCTGGCCGCCACGCCGCGCGCTCCCAGCCCCAGCCCCTCGGCGGCGGTCACGACGGTATGCACCGCCCGAGCATGCAGGGCCACATCACGGACCACACCACCGGAGCCGAGAAGCTCCCGGCCCACCTCGAACTGCGGCTTGACCAGCAGGACGAAGTCGGCGTCCGGCGCGGCGCACGCGCGCAGCGCGGGCAGCACCAGGACCAACGAGATGAACGAGAGGTCGCCCACGACCAGCTCCACCGGCTCCCCGACCTGCTCGGGCGTGAGGTTGCGGACGTTCGTCCGGTCCAGCACGCGCACCCGCGGATCCGAGCGCAGCCGCCAGACGAGCTGCCCGTAACCGACGTCGACGGCCACCACCCGCGCCGCGCCGTACCGGAGGAGCACGTCGGTGAACCCACCGGTCGACGCGCCGGCGTCGAGGCAGCGACGCCCGGCGACCACGAGCGCCGGCGGCCCCGCCAGCCCCGTCGGCCCCGTCGGCCCCGTCGGCGTCGCTGGCGAATTCGGTATATCGGTCTGATCAGGCCTGCCAGGCGCCGGGACGCCGAACGCCTCGAACGCGCCGACCAGCTTGTGCGCCCCCCGCGAGGCGTAGCCCGGGTCGTCGTCCACTACGAGCACGATCGACGTCGCCCCGTCGACGACCGTCGCCGGCTTCGTCGCGGTGACGCCGCCGACCCGCACCCGACCCGAGGCGATCGCCTCGACCGCCCGTTCCCGGGACGGGACGAGCCGACGGCGGACGAGCTCCGCGTCCAGGCGGATCCTGCGGGCCACCGGTGATCCCGCCCGTCTCACCGAGGTGCCCGGGCGGGACCCGGACCGGGGCCCGGGGCCGGACGCACGCCGGGGCCGGGGGCCGGTCGCGGACCGGAGGTCGGACCGGGCGACGGCGCCGCGCCCGAGCCGCGCGGCGCGCCGCCCGCGAGATCCTCCAACGATTCCTCCAGCAGCCGGTGCACGTCCTCGAACGCCTCCAGGTGCTCGGCGGCCGGCTGGCCGGGGAGCGTGGTGAGCCGCGCGAGCGCCGCGCTCAGCTCGGCGGACAGTTCGTCGGTGTTCACCGGACCAGCCTCTCGCATTCCGGTGGGCGCCCGCGCCCGGCCGCGGCATGACCTGGCAAGCACGTGGCCGCCCTCACATCCACCGGCGTCCCGCACACCATCAACCGGCGTCCCGCCCGGGGCGGCAGGCACACGCTAGTGTCGCTGACGGCCGGTTCCTCCGGACCCGGAGGATCCGCCGAGGCACGGATGACGGGCACTGCGGGCGAAGCGGGCGCCGCGGGCGAAGGAGGTGACCGGCCGGCATGGCGGACAGACTGCAGTGCGAGGCGGCGCTGCGAACCCTCGCCGAGCGGCTCGGCGAGCTCGCGCGCGAGCGCCGGCCGCCACGCACCCCGGACCGGGTGATCGTCTGCCGGATCCCGGACCTGCGGACCACGTTCTCCGGCCAGCTCCGCGACGGCTGCCTGTGCGACATCGGCGAGGGCGAGCGGCCGGGGGCGCAGATCACCCTCACTCTGAGCAGCGACGACCTGCTCGCCGTGACCGAAGGCACCCTGTCGGTGACGACGGCGTGGGCCAGCGGCCGACTCAAGGTCGACGCGAGCGTCCGGGACCTCCTGCGGGTCCGTTCCCTGCTCTGACCGTGCCGGCGGTAGCCGGCGGGCGGCACCGGCCCGGCCCGTGCCGGTACTGGCCGGTTCAGCGCGCGGCCGGCACACGCAGGTCCTCGCAGCCAGCCGGCCGGTCGGCGGCCAGGGCCTCGACCGGGCGGCCCTCGTCCGCCGCCGCCCAGGCCAGTGCGCACGCGGCGCGCAGCGCGTCCAGCCCGTCGTCCTCCCCGGCCGACCCTGAACCGCCCGGCCCACCGCTGGCCGGCCCACCGGCGTCCCCCGGGTCGGTCCGGTGCCAGCGCAGAGTGCCGCCGTCCAGGTCGCACGTCCACCCGCCGCACCGGGACGAGCCGTCCCCGGCGGCCGCGGCGGGCTGGGGACGCAGCAGCCCGCGCAGGTCGGCGGCGAGGAAGGTCGGCCGGTGCCGCGCGGGGGCGTCGAGCAGCTCCGCGGGACCGGTGACCCCGGTGAGCACCAGCAGAGTCGGCGTGCCGGCGCGGAAACCCGCCTCGATGTCGGTGTCCAGCCGGTCGCCGACGATGATCGGGTCGCGGGCGCCGCTGCGCCGCACCGACTCCGCGTGCATCGCGAGCTCCGGCTTCCCGGTCACCTCGGGCTCCGCGCCCGTCGCGGCCCGGACGAAGGCCACCAGCGCCCCGTTACCGGGCGCCAGGCCGCGCTCCGTGGGCACGGTCAGGTCGGTGTTGCTCGCGACCCACCACGCCCCCGCGCGAATCGCCAGCACCGCCTCCGCCAGCCGGGCATAGTCGATCTCCGGGTCGAAGCCCTGGACCACGGCGGCCGGCTCGTCCGCGGCCGACTCCGTCGGGATCAGTCCCTCCGCACGGACCGCCTCCCGCAACCCGACGCCCCCGGCGACCAGGACCACCGCCCCGGCCGGCAGCCGCTCGGCGAGCACGTGCGCGGCCGCCTGCGCCGAGGTGACCACCTCCGCCGGTTCGGCGGGCACCCCGAAACCCGACAGCCGCGCGGCGACGGTCTCCGGAGTCCGCAGCGCGTTGTTCGTCACGTACACGGTGCGCAGGCCCTGCCGGCCCGCGGCCTCGATGGCCCGCGCGGCGTGCGGGACAGCCCGCTCGCCCCGGTTCACCACCCCGTCGAGATCCATCAGCGCGACGTCGAACATCGCCGCCGGCGAACGGGCCGTGCCGGCGAGCACGGACCACCCCGTGCCCGCCGTCGCGGTGCCCGCCGATTCCGTGGCCGCCGATTCCGTGGCCGCCGCCTCGGTGCCCGCCGCCTCGCGCGGAGCCGTCACGCGCGGTTCAGCGCGGCCCGCGCCCCGCGCAACGCGACCCCGTAGTGCGCCAGATCGGGCCGCATCGCCACCGCCAGCGCCAGGTGCTCCACCGCGGACCGCAGGTCGCCGGTACGGCGCGCGGCCATCCCCAGGCCGAACTGGGCGTAGTCGTCGGTCGGATGGCGCTCGACGATCCAGGCGAACGTGCGCAGGGCGTCGTCGTACTGCCCGGCCTCGAACTGCGCCCGGCCCAGCGCCTCCCGCACGCTCGGGGACGCCGGTTCCGCCGCGACGGCGTGCGCGAGGAGCTGCACCGCCGCGTTCGCGTCGCCGTGCCCGAGCAGCGCCATCCCGCGGGTGTACCAGTCGTAGACCTCGCCGGCCGGCGAGCGCACGTTGGCGCTGCCGTTACCGTTGGTATTGCCGTTGCCGTTCGGAACGCCGGATTCCTCCGTCATGGCACCTCCACGTCGTCCGGACCGCCACGGCCGTGGCCACCGCGGCGGCGGCATCAGCACCACCGGGACGCCGCACCGGGCCGCGCCGGACAGCGGCCGGCGTGGCCGAAGCCCGACCGGCACCGCCCTGACCGGCACCGCGACCGGCCGTCATCGGGCCGGCCCCACCGGCCGACGTCCTCGGCGACCCAGGTGGGGTGGAGGCGTCCCACCCTCTCCTCCAGTTTCGCCGCAAGTGGCGCCCACATGCCTCAACATCGGAATAACGGCCAGTCTTCCGTGGCGTGACCTGGCCGGCCGGCCGGGGCGACCGGGTGCCCCCAGCACCTACGATGCGCCTCATGGTTGCTCCTGACGCCGCCGTGCCCATTCCGCCCGGGCTCGTCCTCGCGCCGTTCCGCGCGGCGCGGTTCACCACCGCCGGCCCGGATCTCGCCGGGCTGACCTCCCCGCCCTACGACGTCATCGACGAGGACGGCCGTACCGCCCTCGAGGCGGCCGCGGAGCACAACGTCGTCCGGCTGATCCTGCCGCGGGACCTCTCCCCCGCCGAGCCGGACAGTCGGTACGACCGGGCCGCGCGGACCCTGCGGGAGTGGCTGGACGCCGGGATCCTCATCCGGGACGAGGCCCCCGCGCTCTACGTCTACGAGCAGGAGCAGGACGGCCACCTCCAGCGCGGGCTCGTCGGCGCTCTCGCCCTGGCCGACCCGGACGCGGGCATCGTCCTGCCCCACGAGAACACCATGGCCGGCCCCGTCTCCGACCGGCTCGCGCTGACCCGGGCGACCGCCGCGAACCTGGAGCCGATCTTCCTGCTCTACGACGGCGGCGGCCCGGCCAGCCAGGTCGTCGCCGCGGCGGTGACCACCCCACCGATCGTGGACGCCCGCACCGACGACGGGGTGACCCACCGGATCTGGGCGATCGACGACCCCGCCCAGCTGGCGACCATCGCGGCGGACCTGCTCCCCCGGCGCGCGGTCATCGCCGACGGCCACCACCGGTACGCCACCTACCGTCACTACCAGGCCGAACGGCACACCGCGGGCGACGGTGCGGGTGCCTGGGACTTCGGGCTCACGTTCCTGGTGGACGCGACCGCCAACGGCCCGCAGGTGCACGCGATCCACCGCGCCGTACGGGGGCTCACCCTCACCGACGCCGTCGCGCGGGCCGAGGGCGCCTTCACCGTCCGCCGGCTGACCGAGGCCGCCGGCACCGCCACCGGTACCGGACGGGTCGACCCGGCGGTGCTGCTCGACGAGCTCGCCAAGGCCGGCCACGACGGCCACGCCTTCGTGATCAGCGACGGCTCGGGCGCCTTCCTGCTGACGGCGCCCACCGCCGATCTCCTCGCCCGCGCGCTGCCCGCCGACCGGTCGGCGGCGTTCCGCGGCCTCGACGTGACCGTCGCGCACCTCGCACTGATCACGGACGTCTGGGGCCTGGAGGACAAGGTCGGCGTCGTCGACTACTACCACGACGCCCCGGCCGCACTCGCCGCCGCGCGCGCCACCGGCGGCGTCGCGCTGCTGCTCAACCCGACCCCGGTCGCCGACGTGACCGCCGTCGCCGGTGCCGCGGAGCGGATGCCCCGCAAGTCGACCCTGTTCACCCCGAAGCCGCGCACCGGCCTGCTGATCCGCCCACTGGACTGAGGCACGCTCGGGCGGACCGAGGCGCTCAGCTGTTCGAGCGCCCGGGGACCGCCCCGGGTACGGCGCGGGCCCGGTCTCCCGGGCGCTCAGCTGTTCGAGCGCCCGGGAGACCGGGAATGTCCCGGCGTCTAGTCCTCCGGCGTCCGGTGCGCTCCGGCCTGGTCCGCACCGCCCGGGGCGTCCGAGAAGATGATCTCCGGAATCGGCGGGGTGTCGGCACTCGCCTCCACGGCAGGCGCCACGCTCGTGTCCGCAGCCGCGGAGAAGTCGACCTCGGTCGGCTCCGGCCCCACGGCGGGCTCCGCTTCACCGTCTTCACCGTCGACGGCCGCGTCGACCGCCGCTCCAGCGGCACCGGTCTCGGCGTCTGTCGCCGCGTTCGCCTCGACATCGGCTTCCGCCTCGGCATCCGCATCGGCCAACGCCCCGTCGACGTTCGCACCGGCACCGGCACCGTCACCGTCGTCGTTGTCGGTAGCGGCGTCGGCGTCGGCGGCGGCGACCGCGGCGTCAGCGGCGGCGGCGTCCGGACCGGGGACGATCAGGCTCTCAGGCGCCGTTCCCTCGGCGGCCGCGCCGTCGTGGATGTCGACGGCGAGCCCGCCGTCGTCGAGCCGCTCGTCGTCAGGCTGCTCGCGCTCGAGCCGCTCGTTCCCGCCACCGTCCTGGGGGTCGGTTTCGGGGCTCTCGTCGTCTTCGGGGCTCTCGTCATCGATGGTCAGCTCGTAGACACGCTCGGCCGCGTCGGTCGTGTCCTCGTCGATGCCGGCCGTGGCCGTGAACCAGCGCAGCGCCTCCACCGTGCGACCGGCCGCCAGCAAGGCCTCGGCGTAGGCGTACCAGAGCCGGGGCGTCCACGGCTTCGGCTCCGTCCTGGCGGTCGCCTCGTCGCGCAGCAGCACCGCGGCCGCCTCGGGCTGGCCCATGTCGCGCCGGGCACCAGACACAACGATCAGCAGCTCGACCCGGCCGGCGGCGTCCAGCGCCGCGACACCCGGGTCCGAGAGGTAGTCGATCGCGCGCTCGGGCCGACCGAGGCCGCGCTCGGCGTCAGCCATCAGCGGCAGGTTGTGGGACGAGCCGTCGATGCGGCGCGCCGCGCGCAGTTCCAGCAGCGCGGAGGCGTATTCGCCGGCGTGGTAGGCCGCGACGCCGACGGCCTCGCGCACCGCGGCCATCCTGGGCAGCCTGGCCGCCGCGGCCCGCGCGTGCGCCAACGCCTGCACCGGGTCGGTGTCGACGAGCAGCGCGGTCGCGACGAGATGCCGGGCGATCATCTCGGCCAACGGTGCGGGCACACTGCGCAGGTCACGGCGAATGTCGCGATCGAGCAGCTCGGCCTTGGCCTCATCCGGCAGCACCGGGGCGGGCGGCCGGCGGCGCGCCGTGGCGTCATCCCGGTTCGGACGGCCGGGCGACCCGGCGGAGGGCCGTCCCCCGCTCCCGCCAGCCGGACGCGTGCCGGGGCCCGACCGGCCCGGCCCGCCGCTCGCCCCGCCCCGCCCCGTTCGAGGTCCCCCGGTCGCTCCGGATCGGGCGTCCGGGCCGCGACGGCTCGGGTACGAACTCCCGGCGCCGGCACGGTTCGCTTCGAACCGGTTCCCACCGGACCGATCGGGCCGGGCCCGATCCGACCGCTCCTGGTACGGACGGGCCTGATAGGGACGTCCCACGTCCGCGCGGCCAGCGTCCCGCCGGCCCTCATCCGGGCGGCCCTCATCCGGGCGGGCCCGGTCGGGACGGGTCTGTTCCGGGCGGGCCCGGTCCGGACCGCTGCCCGCGACGTCCGGTCGGTCCATGCGCTCCGCGCGCTCCGCCCGGTCCGGCCGCTCCACGCGGTCTGACCGGTCCGGCCGGTCAGACCGGTCCGGCCGGTTCGCGCCGGACGTGGGCTGGTCACGGGGCGCCGCCCGCGGGTAGGACCGTTCGGACGATCCCCCGCTGGGCGGGCCGCCCCGACGGCCGGCACCACGATCGGACCCGGGACCACGATCGGACCGGTAACCACCGTCGGACCCGGAGGAACGATCGGAGCGGTAACCACGGCCGGAACCGGTACCACCGGAGGTCCGGGCATCGCCGGACGCACCACCCTGCCAGGGCCGCGACCCCGTCGACGGGGGGCGCCGGTCGGAACCCGCGCCGCGGCCGGCCGCCGTCCCCTCTGATCTGCCCGGGCCGTCACGGCGAACCCCGCCGCGCGGTCCTGCCGCGCCCCGTGTCGCCGCGTCCCCGGACGAGGGTCGCCACTGGCCCGGGCCCTGCGCGCGGGAACGCCGGTCGAACCGGTTCTCTTCCGGCCCGCCGTGACCGGCACCGGCGGAACCGTCACGCCCACCGCCAACCGGCCGCCCGGCACCGTACGGACGCCCGGAGGAGCCCCGGCTCGCCTGTCCCTGTCCCTGCGCCGGCCGGCCACCGTCAGGCCTGCCGCCGCTGTTTCCGTAGCTGCGCTGCCCACCGCGATCGGGCGACGAACCGGTTCGAGGGCCGCTGCCGGCCCAGCCACCACCGCTCTCCCGCCGAGCGTCGCCACGGCCCCGCTCATCACGAGCTCCGTCGTGACGGGGCCCGTCGTGGCGGGGCCCGTCGTGACGAGGGCCGTCGTGACGGGACCCCTCGTGCCTCGGCCCCTCGTGACGAGGTCCTTCATGACGGGGGCCGCTGTAGCGGGGGTTGGCGGCGCGGGCCGCGCCGTAGGGCGGCCGGTCGCTCTGCCTGGGGCGGTCGCCCGCCTCCCGCGCCGGGCTCCCCGACCACTGCCGGCCCCGTGCCTCCGAGGCGGGCGCGCTCCGGCCGGACCCCTGGCCGGAGCCCTCCCAGCGGCGGACCGGTCGCCCCCCGTCAGGCCTGCCCTGCCCTACCGGCCGGCCGGTACCACCGGACCGCCGGTCTCCGGTCGGACGGTCCCCCGTCGGCCGGCCACCGCTCGGCCGGCCACCGCTCGTCGCGCGCGGACCGCCCTCGGACTCCGAGGTGGGACGGCTCCACCGCTCGCCGCCCGAAGCTCCGGCACCACCGCGGCCCTGCCCCGTCCCCGCGGGACGCCAGGCTGTCTTCGGACGTGCGGTGCCCTGGCCGGAAGCTCCCTGCCGGGGCGGGCCGCCGGCGCGGCCGGTGCCCTGCCGGGTCGGGGCACCGCGGCCGCCCGCTCCCCCGCCCGGGGCACCCGCCGACGTGGGGCCCCGCCCACCGTCAGCCCGCCGGACGAAACCCGAGCGGCCGGCATCGCCCCTGGCCACTCGACCGGAACGCCGGGCCTCACCACCGGAGTCCCGCCCGGACGAGGACGGCCCTCGACGGGCCGTCGGGGCGTCACGGCGGCCCTCGGTGCGCCGCGCGCCGTCACCACCGGTGGCGGTGCGGCCGGCCCTGGACGGCGGTTGGGACCTCGGCGACTCGTCGTTCGGCATAACCGACAGCATTCCCTTCGTTCCGGGGCGCCGGAACGCGGCCTCCCCAGGTGGATCCGATTCTGCGCACCACCGATCCGCCACCCGGACGCCCCCGCCCCCACCGCCCATCAGCGGCAACGCAAGTCTGCCTCCGGCCGTCGGCCTTCCGGCGCGACCGTGGCGGGTGAGTGAGTCTATGGACTCACTCAGGCGCCACGTTTGATCCTTGTTCGGACGCTCGATCCTGTTCGGGCCGGCTGAGGGCCGGTTGGGGGCCGGGGCCGGGCCGCGGAGCTCGGGTGCTCGAACCTTCGGTTCGGTCCCGGACCGCGTGGGCTCGACGTCGCAGGGTCGGGGATCCGTCGCGGCCTTCGAGGGTTACAGTTCCGACCTCGATCGGATGCGGCTCCCATGAACCGCACGCGGCCGCTATGGCCGGCGCGGCACAGGCCGCCAGCCCTCGCCAGCCGGAACAACCCGGAAATGCAGGTGGGGGCTGCTCCCGGCCACAGCCAGAAACAGCCCCCACCAAAAGAAGTCCGGCGGCGTCCTACTCTCCCACGCAGTCACCCACGCAGTACCATCGGCGCTGAAGGGCTTAGCTACCGGGTTCGGAATGGAACCGGGCGTTTCCCCTTCGCTAAAACCACCGAAACACTATCAGACCCGACCGAAACCGGTCGCAGCCCGAGAACCGCACAGTGGACGCAGAACAGCAGAATCTTTG
>NZ_KB891222.1 GCF_000373365.1 Parafrankia discariae | reverse complement strand
GACACCCCGAACAGCGGGGGCGATCTGGCGCAGGGTCAGGTTCGTGCGCCAGTAGGCCGCGACCAGCAGCACCCGGTCCGGCAGAGGCAACGCCCACGGCCGTCCCGGCCGCCCGTCGGCGATCCGGTCCCCGCCGCGCTGGGCGACGAGACGGACCAGTCGGCGGAACTGGGTCGGCTTCAACCCGGTGAACGGGAAGATCCACTGAGGGTCGGCGGCGGAGATGACCTGCACCCCAACATGATCTACCAGGCAGCCCCGAGGCCCGGCATCCGGGTTACGAAACAGCCTTTACCGGGCAGCACGGGAACTACACGAGGAGACGCTATACCGGTCCCGGCGGGTACTCGGACCCGATCACCCGAGCACCCTCCGGGTGGCGAACAGCCTCGGGCTCGATCTGTATCGCCTGGGTGAGGTGACGACTGCCCATCAGGTACACGGGGACACCCTGCGCAGGCTTGCCCGAGCGCTCGGCTCCGACCATCCGATGGCTCTTCATGTCGCCCACAACCTGGCCCGGGACGCCCACGCGCTGGGTAAACGAGACGAGGCCCGGGTGCTCTGGAGTGACACGCTCGAGCGGCGCCGGCGCGTCCTCGGTGCTCATCATCCGGAGACTCTGCGAACTGAGCGAAAATTACACGAGTCAACTTCCACTAGTACAGAAAATATTTGAATCCATCAGATGAGGCCATCCTTGCTGAAGCGCGGCGGAACCGGACCGTCGTCCGCGCAGCACGGCGGCAGAACCTCCCCGACAGCACAACAGGCCGGCCGCGCCGACACGAAATGGCCGAAACCGCTGGGCAGACCGGCCCAGGACAGGCACCATCGTGGCGTGACCCGTGAGGCGTGGGACGACGAACATCTGGCCCACATGTTTTTCGCCGACCGTTCGGAAAGCGCGGGCTACTACCTTCCCGGCGGCTTCGACCTGCGGCTCGCCCGGGGCGACACGGCCATTGACCGCCTGGTGCACGTCCACGAGGCACAGCACGCCATCCTGAACGACGAGACGGCGTGGGGTGCAGCCATGCACTTCGCGATCCGCGTTCCGCCGTGGCGTCGGTCGGTGCTGCGCTCGCTGGTCGACGCCTGCGGGACCCCGCACGAATGTTTCGCCACGTTCATGAGCACCGACATCGTCCGGATACGCCACCCTGACGTCGTGGACGCCCTCCCGCCCTTCCCCGCGTACCGGCACTATCGGGATACTGCGGCCGGCGTCGTCGCAGAGACCGGCGGGCCGCACCGGCGGGCGCTCGCCCTGACCGCGCTGGCCCTGGTGTGCATGCAGACACCGGTGCTCGACCGGCTCATCAACGCCTGGCCGGACGGGGACGTCGACCTGGCGCTGCTTCGCCAGATCGACATCCCCGAAGGCCGTTGGGCGCGTGTCCTGCGCGACGAGTCCCGGTTCGGGCTCGGGAGCCTGGCGAAGGCCGCGGACCGCGCGGTCACCGACAGGTTCGGCCCCGACGCGCTCGCCGCGGACGGCGAGGACCGGCCGGGCTCGCCCCTCGACTTCGACGCGGAATGGGCGCTGTGGGAGCGCACCGTGTTCGACGGGCTCGCCGACCGCCTCCGCGACGCCGGCGCCACAGTCGTTCCCCCGAACGATCATCTCGAGCAGGTGGCGGAGCTCACGGCACTCGTGCGGTCCCGCGACACCGGCTTCGACCTGGCGGCGATGCCACCGGGCAGCTCCGGAGTGAACGACGCAGTGATGCTCGCCGCGATCAGCCGCCAGGGGCGGCACTGGGTTGCCGGCGGCCCCCGGCCGGCCCGGCTACTGGCCATCGGCACCGACGTCGAGGTGGACGAGGTGGTCCGGGTCGTGGACGCGACCTGCCGGATCGCGGGCACCCCCACCCTGGTCGTCAGCTGCCGCCTGCCCCGGCGCGTACACGACGGATACGACCTCGGCGACTCCGACCGAGAACGCCTCAACGCCCACGGAGCAGGACCCACCGTCTGGATCCGGTCCGTCGCCGACGACGGCTCCGGTGAGGAACGCGACACCGTGTGGCACATCCGGCTCCCGTCACCGACGGTGCTGCAGCGTCTTGTCGAGCAGTGGGGCGGACGCGGACCGGTGATTTCCTCGATCACTTCAAGCTGCCTGCTCGACGAGTCCTGGCGGGCCCGCTGGCTGCCCGCGCTGAGCCGGATCGGTGCGCTGACCATCCTGCTGGACACCGGCCTGGACACGTTCGCCAGGGGCTGGAGTGCCCCGGGCGCCGTCCTGCACGGCCTGTACCTGGATCTTCCCGGGCCGGAGGCGACCTGGCGAGGACTCGCGCTGGCGCTCGCGGGCGAACCCACCGTATGGCTCGCCGTCGCCGATGACCTGGGTGTCGAGCTGCTCACCTCCCAGCTGGCCGCCATGCGCGACGTCGACCTGCGGATGACCGGCGCCGACTGGTCCGCGGCTGTCGGGCCGTTGCAGGTGGTCCTCATCCACCTGCTCGCGACCGAGGCGTTCTTCGATCTCGCCGCGCTGGCTGATGCCCGCCCACCGACGCGGCGGAGGCAGTCGCCCCGTGACCACGTCTGACGGACCCCCCGGGTCCGCACCTGCGCCGACACGTCGCGCACCGGGATCGACGGGTCCGCACGTGTTCATCAGCTACCGCTCGAAGGACACCGCCGGCGTCTACACAGCGGCCTATCTCGACGAACTGCTCGCGGGCGCTTTCGGCGCGGCGGCGGTGTTCAGGTCACGCCGATCGGTCCAGCCTGGTGACCGGTTCGACGAGGAGGCGCTGGCGGCACTCCGTTCGTGCGAGGTCCTACTGGCCGTGATCGGCCCGGACTGGCTCCCGGAAAGTCCGTGGGAGGACGGCGACTGGGTGCGGCGGGAGATCGCCATCGCGCTGACGCGCCGGGTGGTGGTGATCCCCGTACTTGTCGATGGGACGGCGATGCCAGCGCGAGCCGAACTGCCACCGGACATCGTCGACCTGCGGCGGCCACAGCGGACCGGCATCCGGCGCCGGAGCATCGATACCGACGCGGCGTCCGTCGTCCGAGCGGTCCTGCGGCAGGCTCCGGTGCTCGCCGCCAGCCGGGCGCTGAGCTCACCCGTACTCGTACCGCCCCCATTGGTCAGGTCCCATCTGCCCAGTGCCCTGCTTCGCCCGGAGTACGGCGCCGTCCCCTTCGAGGAGCAGGACGGCGAGCGCGAAGCCCTCGAGGCGTGGGCGCACGAGGAGCCACCGCTTGCCGCCAGGCTCCTGACCGGGGCGGCTGGCCTCGGCAAGACGCGCCTGGCGAGGGAGACGTGCCACCGGCTCTGGAAGGCCGGCTGGATGGCCTGGCTGTTGGCGGAGGATGCCCCACCGGGGGCCATGGCTCGGGCCTTGGAGATCGACGTCCCGCTGCTGATCGTGGTCGACCCGGCGGATGTGCTGGTCCCACGGACGCTGATGCTGGCCAGAGAGCTCGTGTGGCGACGCCCGGCGTCCACGAGGACTCGGTTGCTGTTGACGGCCCGTTCACCGGGTGCCTTGCTGGACAAACTGTGCGCGGATCGGGACGACACGGTCAGCGCGCTGTTCGCGGCCATGACCGAACAGCGCCTGTCACGCCACGAGCTGTCCTGCTCCCGCCGCGAGCGGGAGTTCACCCGGGCCAGGTTCGAGTTCGCCCGTCGGCTCGCCCCGCCGGGGAAAGCCTCCGACCCGCTTCCCGACCCGCCGGCCGACCTGGGCTCCTGGAGGTACGAACGTCTCCTGGACATACACGTCGCGGCCCTCGCCCAGGTACTCGACAGCAGCGTCCCCGACAGCCGTGCTCCTGACGGCGAAGCCACCGTCACCCGCACGCCCCACGCGGCGAGTCCGGCTGGCGCGCGGCGAAGCGGACCGAGCCCGGTGGCCAGGCTGCTGCATCATGAACGCCGCTACTGGACGGACACCGCGACCGAGTTCCCGCTTCCCGATCCACACCGTGCCAGACTCGATCAGGTCGTCACTGCCGCCGCCCTGTTCGGCGCGGACGACGAGCAGGAGGCGACGCGCCTGCTGGCGGGCCTTCCAACCTTCCGCGATCATCCCGAAGACGTCGTACGGCGGTACGTCACCTGGCTGTTCCTCCTGTATGGCGGACCCACGGGCCTCGAGCCTCTGCGCCCGGCCCCACTGGCCGAACACCACCTCGCGATGACCGGCCCTCTGTCCACCGAGACCGTGACGTCGATCATCGCAACCCGCACGGACCGGCAGCTCCAGCGGGCACTCGCGGTGCTCGGCCACGGCAGCAGCCGCGAGCCGGCCCTCAGCGGCATTCTCGAGGTGATGGTCCGAGCTGACCTGACGAGATGCTTCCCGCTCGGGATCGACACGGCGCACGGTCTGCTTGACCCCACCCCGTTCGTCCGCGTGCTGGAGACGGTAGCCGTGGACGTCGACGACACCACGCGGCGAGCCGCGCTACAGGTACTCCCGGACTCCACCGTGGCTTTGGCCGCTCTGTCACTACGCCTCATCGAGGACGAACTCCGCGCGGGCCCGGCAGGAACATCCATGGCCCCGACAGCACGGGCCGAGTTGCTCCGGCGCCAGGCGTCCGGGCTGGCGCGCGCCGGCGATCCATACCGGGCACTCGGACCCGCGACCGAGGCGGTGCAGCTGTGCCACGACCAGCCCGACAAGGATCCGCGCGTCTCCGACCGCGCCTACGCCGAGGCCGCGCGCACCCGCGCCAGCGTGCTCGGTGATCTGGGCCGGCACAAGGAGGCACTCGAGGACGCCAGGTCGGCGGTCGACGCCTGGCGCCGGCTCGTCCGGATCGACAACGCGGCCCCGGGCCTCGCCGGGGCGCTCAACGACCTGGCTGTTCGGCTGCGTCGCGCCGGTCAGTCCGCCTATGCACTCCAGGCGGCCGAGAAGTCCACGAAAATGTTCGAGGCCGTGGCCGCTGACCAGCCCAATCGATATCAGTCCTATCTGGGGCTGTCTCTGGTGACCTATGGCGGCTGCCTGTCGGCGCAGGGGCTATACAGCGAGGCGCTCGCCGCGTACGCGCGGGCGACGAAGATCTTTCGGGACCTGGCACCCCGCCGTCCGGACCGGCACCTGCCCGCCCTGGCCGGGGCACTCGCCGCGCAGGCCGCCCTCCTGCCTCACCACCGTCTCTCCGCCGACGACGAGGCGGCGAGGTCCGAAGCCGTCGCCGTACTGCGCCGGCTGGCCTCGACACGGCCCGATGGGTTTTTACCGGAGCTGGCCCCGCTCGCGAGCACATCGGCAGTGCTCCCGGCTGACCCCGGCTCGTCGACGCAGGCTCACTCCGAGGCCCACGCCGTGGAGGGCCAGCTCACCGCGGCGGATGTGGCCGTGCTTTACGACCTGGTCGGCGGTGACGGCAGCTGCCAGGGCCAGTTCCTCGACACGGTCATCGACGGCTGCGTCCCGGTGTGGGACGAAGACGGCGACGCTGATCCGGAAGAACTGAAGATGCGTCCTGGCGAGTGGTGTCTAGACCTGTCCCGGGTGGCCACCCGGCCCGAGCTGATGAACGCGCTCGCCGCGGTCCTGATGGTCGAGCGGCTGGGCGTCGGGGTGTCGGTCCGCTGGGTGTGGCGCCTGGTCGGCGAGCTCGTGGACATCGAGGCGCGGAGCACGGTGACGGGCGGGTACGCCCTGCACGCCTGCCTCCGGCCCCCGTATCGTGAGGGCGATCCGGGCTCCTGTCACGGGATGCTTCCAGACCGCCTCCGCGCACGGACCAACGAGGAGGATTTCGCCGACCTCCTCACACACCTGCGCGGCGTGGCGGAACCGGGTGCCTGGTTCCCCCTGAGCCCGGCGGATCGGCGTCCCGGTGGACCCGCCGCCGGTGGCGGGCGCCCGGCAGGGGCGCCCGGGTGAGGCGGAACGGAAGAACGGCAGGAGCGGATTCCATTTCGGATGACCACCTGCTGCAGCTCACGCTGCGCGGTGCGAGCGGAACCGGGCGCGGCGCGTTCAACAACTACGACGCCTTCCTCATCGCCCACAACGGTGTGCTCGCAGATTCCGCGGCCGGCCGGATGCTCACCGCCCATGAGTCGTTGCACGTGGGACTCAACGACTGCACAGCCTTCGGCGTCGCGCTTTACCTCTACGGAGCGCTCACCCACGCCCGGCCCGCCGAGCACCGCGCCGCGCTGCAACAGCTCGTCCGAGCCTGCCGAGACACCCACGAGGGATATGCGACCTTCCAGAGTCTCTGGCTCGTGGGCGGCGGGGACATGCAGCTCCTCGCCGGGTATCCACGGTATCGGGCCTGGTATCTGAAGGCCAGCGACATACTTCCCGTCGCAGACCACAGCCGGCTCAAGGAGTTCGCCCTCGACGCCGCGGCGCGATGCAGCATGCAGAGTGGCGTGCTGGCGCCGCTGCTCGAACGGGGCTTCCGGAATCCGCCGCCCCTGGCCAACGACGCCGGGTACGCGCCGGATCTGCGCATGGCGGTGTTGCGGGAGCGGGTGGAATCCACACGGCGAGGCCATCTGCTGGCCGAACTGGACGAACGCATGTCCGGACTGTCGGGCTGGGATCTCCTGGTTTCGGCCGCGACAGATCCGGGACTACGAGAAGAGACCTTCGCCCCGGATCACGAACGCGAATGGGCCCGCATCATCGAACGGCTCTATGCCTGGTTCTCCGACATGCTGGCGGCCGTCGGCTCCCCGTCGCTCTCCTACGACGGCCACCAGGAGCTCACCGCGCCGGCTGTAGCAACACTGGAAGCGTACGCGCCCGAGGTCGCGGGAGCCTTCCGGCCGGCCACCGACGACATGCCGACCGAGAACCTTGTCTATCCCGTTTTCGGTCAGGAACGCTTACAGATCCGGGACCGGCCCCGTCCAGCGATCCTACGGCGGTACGGTGACCTGTCACCCGCGGACCACGCGTGGCTCGCCTCGGGGCCCGGCGACCTGAGTCATCTCTTTCTGGCTGTACGCCCCGCTTTCCGTCTCCTGGACCAGTTCGGCTTCAGCGACGACGACCAAGCCGCCATCCGTCACCTCGGGAGTCGCAACATAGTTACCGTCCGCACCGTGAACGCGCGTCACCTCGACCCGGACGGAATAGCTCTCGTCGCGCTGGACGACCCGGCACAGGCCCGGGAACTCATCGATCGGCAGAAAAAGAACGTGCGAACACTGACAAACATCTCGATGGCCAGTCTCGCCGACCGAGACTGGCGCAGGAGATGGTATCCGGTACTACGCCGGACAGGAGTCTCCGGCCTGCTGGACCTGTCCCCGTTCGAGAACTTCATGATATGGCGGTCGGAAAACATACACGTCTCCTATGTCAGCGCCTCCGTAACGGATGAACGCGGGAATCCGTGCGCACTTTTCGCTTTTCGCCTGGAGACGGTAGAATTCCCTTTCTATCTGCCGTGCAGCGTTACCACCGCAGACGCACTCGCACGTTTCCTGGAACAGCATCTCCCAGGCTCCACGGAAGATCCTCACATCGTACTCGGCGACCGGATGCTGGCCGAGGCGTCACTTAGCCACCTCATGAGCGAGGAATTCATCTTCGACCTGAAGGCTTACGTGTGAATCCAGGAGCAGCAGAACTACGGTCACGGCGATCAGGCACCGCCCGACCCATCCGGCTGCCCCGAGGACAGTCCGCCGGTGGTGGTCAGGCCGGCGTCGTCGAGGAAACCTGCCCATCGGGCGCGCACGGCCGCCGAGATGCCCGCGGCCGTGCGTCCACTGCCGGTGGCCAGCAGCCGGCCCCCGGAGTCGGCCATGGCCTCGCCCAGCGGGGTGAACTCGTCCAGGTAGTCCCGCAGCACCGCCCGGTTGGCCTCGTCGGCGAGCAGGAACCGGGTCAGCGCGGCCGTCCAGCGTTGGCCGCGCTCGCTGTCGGTCCACAGGTTCTCCAGGATCAGCGCGTCCAGCCTGGCGCCGCTCTCGGCGCACTGGGTGCTGAGCTCGCTGAGCGTCAGCAGGTCGGCGACCGGTTTCACGACCAGGTTGGCGACGACGAAGGCGCGGTCCCAGTCGAACTCCACGAGGGCGAGCTCGACCGCGCGGCGGATCGGCTGCCAGTCCGCGGTGCCCTCCCAGTCCTGACGTTCCCCCGTCGCGAAGCCGGCCTCCCCGTGGGCCGCCCGCAGCTGGGTCGTGCGGTACGCGGTGAGCTGCACCCGGCGCAGCTGGTCCGCCGTCTGGAACGCGGCGCAGTTCGCGACGTAGCTGCTGGTAGGCGGAGAGCATCTGCTGGCCGTGCGCCAGATAGCGGCTCGGGGTCAGGGCCCGCCGCAGCAGCGAGACGGCCGCGGGCGGCAACCGCGCGTCGTGGTCCTCCCGGTCGAACCGCTCCAGCAGGCCCTCGACATAGGTCTCCTGGTCGTCCTGCCGGCTGACGTACCTGCCGTAGGTCATCGTGTCCGGGTCACGGAAGGCGTTCCAGTCCGCGCAGCGGAGCTTCGTCGTGTCCCGGTGCTCGCGCAGCCAGACGTTGCCGTGGACGTCCGGGCCCAGCTCCAGCGGCACGGGTCCGGTGGTGTGGTTGAGGCCGTGCGTCAGGATCTCGTATTCGGTCGGCCGCCGGCCGAGGTTCCCGAAGGCGCTCCAGGTCCGCAGAGCGCGCTGCCGCGACCGCGGGGTGGCTTTGGCTCTCGCCATGGTGATCTCCTCAGGAACCGGCGCCGCGCTGACGGTAGAACCACAGGTACTCGTCGTCCCGGGTCCGCAGCCTGCCCCGGAACGACGGCATGTCGATCTCGAGTTCGACGAGCCGGCAGGGCTGACCGAGACACGCCTGGAGGCTGGCCTGGGTCAGGCGACACGTCCCGAGCGTGTGGACGCGGACGTAGTCGTCCCGGTCGAGGACGAGGACGTCGGAGTCGGGATTGTCGAGGGCGACCGCCTCGATGACCGCCTCGGCGAGGTTGCCGGCCCGGATCACCGGGCCGACGAGATCCTCCGAGGCTTCGGCGTCGGGCGTCATCACGAGTATCGCCATCTACGGGCCAATCTGTCGCAGGGACGGCTGGGGCGGCCGGGACCGCCGAACGGCTGGGACGGTCAGGACGGCTGCGTGGCGTGGCGGGCCCGGGAGCAGAGCCGGACCTGGACCACGCCGGCCCCGTCGATCCGCACGTCGTGCCGGGTCAGGTGGTTGTCCCTGGGGTTGAGGCCCGCACCGGTGCGCGCGTCGAACTGCCACTCGTGGGCGCGGCAGGTCAGCACGCCGTTCTCCAGCTCGCCCTCCACGAGGGAGACACCCTGGTGCGGGCAGGTGCCGTCGTAGGCCCGGATCCCTCCGTCGACCTTGAGCAGCAGCACCTCGTCGGGACCGACGTCGAACGCCTCCATCTCGCCGTCCCAGAGGCTTTCGGCCTCGACCAGGTCGACGAAGCCGTCGTCCGGCTCAGGCATCGGCGGGCCGCCCCGGGACGGCACCGGGGAGGTCGGGCCCGGCGGCCGGGAGCGCCGGTCCGGCGGTCGTGCGGTCGGGCCCGGCGGTCGTGCGGTCCGGCTCCGCGCGGAACCGTACGTCGAACCACCGCAGGGGCGGGAACCCGTGCTCGGCGAGAACCTGACCGAAGGTCAGGGCCGGGTCGAGGACCCGGTCGTCGAGCAGCACCTCGTAGCCGGGCTCGCCGGCGGGCCGGGCGACGCGACGCCCGACGCTGTGCACCGCCACCTTCCTGGCCACCTCGGCCACGGTGTCCTCGGTGTCGACGGCGACGAGATGCGGGACGAAGTCGCCGACGAACCGGCCGGTGATCGGGAACGGTGCCATGCGGACTCTCCTTCGAATTCTGGCGGACGGCTGGCTTCCTGGCGCGCCTCTCACCGGTCCTCTTTCACCGGCCCTCCCTGCCTGGCGCGGGAAACCAGGTCAGTCGACTTCGGCGTCGGCTTCGGCGTAATCCTTCGCCCAGGAGTAGTGGTAGACGTCCTCGCCCATGACCTCGGGGGTGATCCCCATGTACGCCAGCCCGCCGGTGAGGTCGGGCGGCAGGATCTGGCCGTCGATGAACCGGTCGATGATGTTCTGGTGCCCGGCGTACCGTTCCGGGTCCTGCTCGAAGCACCACTGCGAGACCGCGTGGTCGAAATGGTAAAGACGCCCCTGGTAGACCAGCTGGTGCGGGGCCAGATCATGTCGGGAGGAGGCGGAGCCGAGCGGCAGCTGGGTCAGGTTGCACAGCGAGGGCAGGGTCTCCGGCAGCGTCTTTTCGATCGCGTTCTCGTTGACGTTCCTGATGATCTCGTCCCACAGAACGCCCCAGTTCTCCTCCCAGGTGGGGTACTTCTCGTTCAGCCACGCCCGTTCGTCCTTCGAGACCCCGGCGTTGGGTTTCCAGAACAGCGTCGGCCGCCAGAACCACGTCCCGATGTGCATGGCGTGATGGCCGTTCTCCAGCGAGTGCAGGAAGTCGTCCCAGTACCAGGGTTTCTTGAGGCCGTAGTCCTCGAGAATCCGCTCGTGATGGTTCACGACCCACTCGAGCATGAACTCCCGGAATGACATCTTTCGCTGGTCGAGTGGCGTGTAGTAGTCCATCGCCGGGCCGGTCAGGGTCTGGAACAGCCTGGTCGACCGCCAGAAGGCCACGTCGAGTGCCCGCTGGGCCCGCTCGGGGTCGTGCTCCATGAGCACGGCCAGCGTCGGGAAGCCCTGCTGCGCGTGCCGGGCCTCGTCGGTCTGGATCGAGGACAGCAGGTTCGACCAGTTGATGTCACCGGCCGCCATCGCGTCGGCGGCCAGGGCGACGAACTGGATGTTGGTGAACCTGTGTTCCACGGTCAGGCTGGTCGCGAGCGCCGCCTCGACGCAGTCCGCGTTGAGCATCGTGTCGTCGAAGAAGTTCTTGACCGCCAGCACGCCCCACTCGTTGGTGTGAAACGCCTTCTGCGCCCAGTCGAACCGCGGGTCGTGCCGGAGCAGGTCGTGGGCGAAGCGCAGGTCGAGCTGGGTATGGCGGGTCTCGTCGAGCATGCCGAAGACGCCGAGGTTGCGCCACCGGGGTGTGGGCGCGAACCGACAGAAGCGACTCTGCATCGTGACCGCCATGTTCTCCACCATGCAGGTGGTGCCCATGTGCAGCTGGGAGGCGGCGACGTGCGCCGGGTCGAGCTTTTCGTAGGTGCCGGACCGGAGCAGCGTGTCGCTGACCGCCCTGACACCGGCCTCCTTCTCCCGCTGGATCCGGACATAGTCACGGTAGGAGACCCGGAACGGCTCATCCCACGCCTGCCAGGCCTCGGCCGGGATGCCCTGGGCACCCGACCAGCGGGCCGGGAAAGCCACCTCGGGATCGACGTAGGACAGGGTCCATTCGAGGTCACGCGAAGTGTCGTACCAATCGTCACGATTCAGCAGCATCGACGCGGTCCTTCCAGGTGAACAACAGCCTCCGGGCCGCCCGGAGCACGACCCACCCGGCGCCTGGTCACCGCTTGACTCGCAGCACAGAGCTGTCGGTGTAACCGAGCAGACCGCGCGGCGAAAGCGCCTGGATCAACGGATCGTAGACGCGCCGCCCGGCTACTGACCGGCGTTCCCCGAAGCCGACCGGCGCGGCAGGTAACCGGAACCCGGCGAACTCCGACACCGGCAGGTTTCGAGCCGGCGAGGTTAGGCCAGGGGGTTGTAGTGCGGGAGGCAGGCCCAGCGCGCGGCGCACCGGCGCGTGGCACTCGCCGACTTCGGGAACATCGCTCCACATTGCCGTGCTATATCCATCGAAGTGGAGCACTTCGCGGCCGATGTCCTGTACACGACCACAGTCGAGCAGGACGGACTCCCCCACCCAGCTCGACAGGACGCGGCGGCGAACCGATCCGGGGTGAGGCGCGCCTGCTGGCGGCGCCGAATCAAGCGTAACGGCATAACCCCGGAAAGGGTCTGTGCGGTGGGGTTGGCGCTCGCCACCGCCACGAGGCACAGCCAGGCACCTCGCCCTACCGGGCCTCCCGGCCCGGCGCCGCGGAACCGTGGCGGCTGAGGGACAGCCGGGACTCACTCACCGGCCACACATCCTCACGGCCACACATCTCCCGGCGGCGGGGAGGAAGTCGGTCTGCCCGACGACGCTCATCGCGTCGTACCTCGGCGATACCGAGCTCGATATCGGGGGCGCTGTCACGGGCGCAGTCCCCGGCACGGTCGGAACCATCCCCGAGATGATCGGAGCCGTCGCTGGCCGATGTCCAGATGTTCCGGGCGAACTGAGTGGACCTCTTGTGCTGGCCGCCTATCCAGAGCGGGTGCGATGCGCCGTTCCCGCTGGTCCACGGCTTGAGCGGCCCGCCCCCTGGGCCCCACCCTCGATCGCGCCCACCAGCGACAGATCGAGCAGCCTCGCCCAGGCTTTCCAGGCCTGCCGCGTCCCGTCGACGAGGATTCCGATCACACCGATCCGGTGTTCTCCTCGCCCGCCTCGATCGCGACCGTCAGCCTGGCGCCCGTGCCGGCGAGGCTGTCGGCGAAGCCCGGTCGGAGTTGTCGGGAAGTAGGGCGAGGCGTCCCGGCATCGTGGGCGCTGCCGCCGGCCACACTTCTCCATCCGTGCGCACAGCGCCCGACAACGGACGTCGAGGGCGAAAAGCATCAGGACCATCCCCGGACCACGGGACGGTATCCGCGACATGAACGGCACTCTCAGACACGGGCGCAGCGCCATCGGCCCTCGCCGGCCGGGCAGAACTCACCGCCGGGCGGACTTCTCGCCCACCCGGGGTCCCGCCCGTGCCGACATGTCCACCGGGACGAAGAGCCGGTCGCGAGGGCGGCAAGAGCGGCACGAGTGGCAGGAAATTGCCCCGTGGGGTCACCCAAGGGTGGGCCACAAGCCGGATGTAGTGCCCCTATGGGTAAGCCTTCCAGTCATGTCCGGCCAATACCGGTGGCCGCGGCGACCACGTCCGGACGGTCACGCGATACGGTACGAATACCTCGCGGATACACGGTCCGCGAGTATGAACGGGGAATATCCATGGCGCAGAAGACCATCGTCTCGCTGATCGACGACCTCAGCGGGGAGACAGCTGACGAGACCGTCCGGTTCGGGCTGGACGGCGCCCACTACGAGATCGACCTGTCCGAGACGAACGCCACGAAACTGCGGGAGTCCCTGGCCGCGTTCGTTTCGGCGGGCCGCCGGTCCGGTGCCCGTTCGAGCGGCGGGCGGCGCGGCCCGCGCACCGGCTCGGCGCGTCCCGCGGGAACCGACCGCACCGCCGACATCCGCGAGTGGGCCCGCAGCAACGGCTACACGGTGAGCGACCGGGGCCGTATCGCGTCGAACATCGTCGAGGCATTCGACAAGGCGCACTGAAACACCGGTCCAGGCTGACCGCTGGTCGCACCACGACGGCACCACGCCGACGCCGCGCGGATCACCCGACCGCTGATGACATTCGGCAGTCGGGTGGCCGTGATTTACGTCCCGGGCCTACGGGACGACGTGCTTCACCGCTTCGGCTCCGCCCCATGCAGTCTGGCTGCATGGGGCAGAAGACGATCGACGGCAACGAGGCGGCCGCTTCGGTGGCCTACCGGGCGAGCGAGGTCATCGCCATTTACCCGATCACCCCTGCCTCGGGAATGGGCGAGCTCGCCGACGTGTGGGCGGCCGGGGGGCGCCCGAACCTGTGGGGCGGGGTGCCCGAGGTGGTCCAGCTGCAGAGCGAGGGTGGCGCCGCCGGCGCCGTCCACGGCGCGCTGCAGGCGGGTGCGCTGTCCACCACCTTCACCGCGTCGCAGGGACTCCTGCTGATGCTGCCCAACATGTTCAAGATCGCCGGTGAGCTCACGCCGATGGTGCTCCACGTGGCCGCCCGGACCGTGGCCACCCAGGCGTTGTCCATCTTCGGTGACCACAGCGACGTGATGGCGGCGAGGTCGACCGGCTTCGCCATGCTGTGCTCGGCGTCCCCGCAGGAGGCGCACGATCTCGCCGCGGTCGCGCACGCGGCCACGCTCGAGACCCGTGTTCCGTTCCTGCACTTCTTCGACGGCTTCCGCACCTCGCACGAGCTGAACGAGGTCACGCTGCTCGACGACCCGACGCTGGCCGGCCTGCTGCCCGACGCCCACGTCGACGCCCATCGCCGCCGCGCGCTGTCCCCGGACCACCCGGTGATCCGCGGCACCACCCAGGATCCCGACACGTTCTTCCAGTCCCGCGAGGCGGCCAACGCCTACTACGCCGCGGTCCCGGGGGCCGTGCGGCAGGCGATGGACCAGCTGGCCGCGGCGACGGGCCGGGCCTACCGGATCTTCGAGTACCACGGGCACCCGGAGGCCGAGCGGGTCGCGGTGATCATGGGGTCGGGCCGGTCGGCGGTGCGTGCCGCGGTCGACCGGCTGGTGGGGCGGGGCGAGCGCGTCGGCTTCGTCCAGGTCCGGCTGTACCGTCCCTTCGACGGGGCGGCGTTCCTCGCCTGCCTGCCGCCGACGGTGCGTTCGATCGCCGTCCTCGACCGGACGAAGGAGCCGGGCGCGACCGGCGAGCCGCTGCGGCTCGACGTCCTGGCGGCGCTCGCCGAACGGCCCGAGCGCATGCCGCGGGTGATCGGTGCCCGTTACGGCCTCGCGTCGAAGGAGTTCACGCCCGCGATGGCGGCGGCGGTGTTCGAGGAGCTGACGCGGGAGAACCCGCGGCGCGAGGTGACCGTCGGCATCGACGACGACGTCACGCACCTGTCCCTGCCGGCGGACGAGGACGCCTTCCCGGAACCGGACGACGTCCGACGCGCCGTGTTCTACGGCCTGGGCAGCGACGGCACCGTGGGCGCCACCCGCACCACCGCCGGCATCGTCGGCGACCGCACGTCGCTGCACGCGCAGGCCTACTTCGTGTTCGACTCCAAGAAGTCCGGCTCGATGACGGTGTCGCACCTGCGGCTGGCACCGCGGCCGGTGGACGCGCCCTGGCTGATCCGGGACGCCCAGTTCGTCGGCTGCCACCAGTGGTCGCTGCTGGACCGGGTCGACGTCCTCGCCGTGGCCGGGCAGGGGGCCACCGTCCTGGTCAACACCTCGTACCCACCGGACCAGGTGTGGGACCACCTGCCGGCGCAGGCCCAGCGGCACCTGCTGGCCCGGGGCGCGCGGCTGTTCGTCGTGGACGCCGACCAGGTGGCGGCGACGGCCGGCATACCCGGCATCGTCAGCCCCGTGCTGCAGACCTGCTACCTGCGGCTGTCCGGCCTGTTCGAGCCGGCCGAGGCGGTCGCCGCGGTGCGGGAGGGTGTCCTCGCCAGCCAGCGCAAGCGCGGGGCGGAGGTCCTGCGTCGCAACGCCGCGGCCGTGGACGCGGCGCTGGGCGCGCTGCGCGAGGTGGATCTGCGTGACCGCGTGGTCACCGGGCCGGCGCGCCGGCGCCTGGTCGGCGACGTACCGGAGTTCGTCCAGCGGGTCACCGCTCGGATCATGGCCGGCGAGGGGGGCCTGCTCCCGGTCAGCGCGCTGCCGGTCGACGGCACGTTCCCGGTGGGGACGGCCCGGTACGAGAAGCGCGGCATCGCCCGCGAGCTCCCGGTCTGGGATCCCGAGCTGTGCGTCAGCTGCGGCAAGTGCGCCATCGTCTGCCCGCACGCGGCGATCCGGATGACCCTGTTCGACCCGGCGCGGCTCGCCGACGCCCCGCCGGAGTTCCGGCACACCCGTCCGAAGGACCCCCGGCTCGGCGAGTACCGGCTCACGATCCAGGTCGCGCCGGACGACTGCACCGGCTGCGGGGTCTGCGTCGAGGCCTGCCCGGCGAAGAGCCGGGAGATGCCCGACCACCGCGCGCTCGACATGGTCGACGCCGCCTCCCGGTTCGCCGAGGAGCGGACCAGCTGGGCCTTCCACGGGACCCTGCCGGCGGTCGAGCCGCGACTCGCCCCGGCGGCGACCGTCCGTGGCTCACAGCTGCGGGAGCCGCTGTTCGAGTTCTCCGGCGCCTGCGCCGGCTGCGGCGAGTCGCCCTACCTGAAACTGCTCACCCAGCTGTTCGGCGACCGCATCGTGGTCGCGAACGCCACCGGCTGCTCGTCCATCTACGGCGGGAACCTGCCCACCACACCGTGGACGGCCAACGCCGACGGCCGCGGCCCGGCCTGGGCCAACTCCCTGTTCGAGGACAACGCCGAGTTCGGGCTGGGCATGCGTCTCGCGCTCGACGCCCGGGCCCGGGAGGCCCGCCGGCTGCTGCGCGCCGAGGGGACCGCCGCGGGGGCGCTGGTCGCCGACCGGCTCGTCGAGGCGATCCTGAACGCCGACCAGTCGACCGAGGCCGGCATCGCCGACCAGCGCGACCGGGTCGCCGAACTGCGGCGCCGGCTGGCGGGCACCGGGCCCGCCGCCCGGAACGGGCACACCGCCCGCAACGAGCACGCCGACCGGCTGGACGCCCTCCTCGACGACCTCGTCGCGAAGAGCGTGTGGATCGTCGGCGGTGACGGCTGGGCCTACGACATCGGCTTCGGCGGCCTCGACCACGTGCTCGCCTCCGGGCGCGACGTCAACATGCTCGTCCTCGACACCGAGGGGTACTCCAACACGGGCGGGCAGGCGTCGAAGTCGACGCCGCGGGCGGCGGTCGCGAAGTTCGCGGTCGGCGGCAAGCGGACCCGCAAGAAGGACCTCGGCCTGGTGGCGGCGGCCTACGGCGACGTGTATGTCGCGCAGGTGGCGCTCGGTGCCAACGACGCGCACACGGTGAAGGCCTTCAACGAGGCGGCCAGCTGGGACGGCCCGTCGCTGATCATCGCCTACAGCCACTGCATCGCCCACGGCATCAACATGACCGACGGCATGGCCCACCAGAAGGCGGCGGTGCGGTCCGGCTACTGGCCGCTCTACCGCTTCGACCCGCGGGCGGAGGAACAGCCGTTCTCCCTCGACTCCCGGGCACCGTCGATCCCGTTCAGCGAGTTCGCCGCGACCGAGTCCCGCTTCACCCGGCTCGGCACGGCCAACCCCGAGGAGGCCTCCAGGCTGGAGGCCCTCGCGCAACGCGACATCCTCGGCCGGTGGCGCGGCTACGAGCACGAGGCCGCCCAGAGCCGGCCGGGTCAGGACGGCTGATCCGGGTGCCTCCCCCGCGCTATCCGCTCGAAAGCGGTCGGTTCCGCCATTTCTCGTCGAGGGCCTCGGGCGGGGGCGGGGCACCGAGGTCCCGCGGCTGGTATCCCTCCGGATAGCCGGGGTAGGTGCGGGTCCTGGGATCCCAGGCGAACTTGATGCGCCGCCGCGGCGGAAGCCGCCGGATCACGGCGGAACGGGCCCGCAGCGAACCCGTCGCGGCCCGGCACACCCAGGCCGGCGCCGGGTCGAAGCCGAAGGCGCTCAGCATGGTCTCGTCGAGCAGCGACCGCACCCCGACCCGCACCACCGGACGCAGCCGGGCCGGGAACCAGCCGGCGAGCATCTCGGTCGTGTACGTCCCGATCCTGCGGTTGCTCTCGGCGAACCGGAAGTTCTCCCGCTCGTACTCACGTTTGAAGGCGTGAAAGACGTCGAAGTCGGCGGGAATGTCGCGGATACCCATCCGCAGCCCGATCTCCCGGTAGAACCGGAACGCGGCGATGCTCTCGTGATCGGTCAGCCGGCGCCAGCCGTGGGCGTTGATCCAGTCGATCGGCTCGTAGATGAAGGTGGTGAGCACGTAACGCAGGTCGTCGTTGTCGATGGCGTAGCGTCCGTGCAGTCGGTTGACGACCCGCAGCGCCTCGCGGCCGCGTGGGGAGTCGTAACCGACGGCGGTGAGCTCCCCCATCAGCAGGGCGGTGTCGTCGTAACGCTTCTGCGGCCGCTCCCGGAACTCACCCGTCGCCTCCAGCAGCGCCGAGATCGTCGGGACGCAGTAGGTCCGGAACAGCGCGAACTCGAGTGCCCGGCGGTAGTCCCACGGGAACTCGTACCCCGCGGAGATCCGGTAGATCTCGTGGTGATCGGCCACCGGATCCAGTTCCAGGATCCGGCGCGTCCATCTGTCCCGGTCGGTGAACATTCAGCCCAGCTCGTCCCGTCGTTCGGATCACCGTCGCCCGGCGATTCCCCACCGGCTGATCCCATCAGTTCGGACGCGCCACGCCACGACACGACACGAGCGACGCGTCGCCCCGCCGCGCGGGGCGACGCGGTCGTCATCAGGTGCCCTGCGGGCCTCGCGCCGCAGGGCATCCGACGTGCGCCGAGCGAAGGGCGTCAGGCCGCGGGGCGGTTGATGTCGGGGATCTGGATGGGCGTGGTCTGGGTCGAGGTGCCCCCGTTCAGGAACGCCATGGCCACCGCCCGGATCAACTGGTCGAAGAGGTAGAAGTTGACCGGCATGAGCGGGAGCAGCCCCTCCCGGAACAGGATGTACGCCGGCCAGCCGACCTTGATGATCGCGGCCGAGGCCAGGTCACGTGGCAGCCCGAGCCAGTTGGCGACCGTGTCGCCGAGCACGTAGCGGGTGAACTCGTTGAGGAAGCCGCGCGTGACACCCAGGTCGACCTGCGAGACGAGCCCGAGCAGGACCTCGGCGAGCGCCTTGCCCTCGGTGGTGGGCAGCAGGATCGGTGAGAGCACCTGGGCCGACTGGGCGTGCGCGTCGGCCCACGTCTTGGGAATGAACTCGTCCTTCACGCCGAGCAACGAGATGGCGACCTGCCAGCTGTGGAGGAAGGCGTTCTCATCGGCGGTCGACATCGGGATCTTCCATTCCTTCAGCTTGGAATGCACGAACGTCCCCAGGCTGTGGAAGGTGACGAGGATGTCGCCGTTGCTGATCGGGATCGTCTCGGTCGCCCCCGACTTCCACTGCGGCAGCTGCGGCAGGAGATGACGGACCGCGGCGTGCACCATCCGCGTCTTGTTAGCGGTTACGATGAACTGCCCGTTCGGCTCGAAGGCGTTCAACTGGCTCAGGTCGTAGCCGAAGGCGAAGGTCTTCGCCGCACGGTCCTGCATGTCGGCGCCGCCCTTCGACCAGTACACCGACCTGGCCTCGCGCGGGATAACCGTGCTCATGATTCCGCTGCCCAGTCCATACAGCATGAACAGATAGGTGTCCTTGCGCCGGTTGAAGTCGGCCGCGCGACGCAGCTGGCTTACGTCGGCCCACGACGGCAACTTGTTGGACTGCTGCAGGAAAGCGGTGACGTCCGCCGGCAGACCAGTCGGCAGGGGATGGTTGTTGTTGACCCAGGGACCGATGGCCGCGTTGACCGCAGGCACCTGGCCGTTGTCGAGGACGGAGGCCATCGCCCGGTCGATGGTGTCGTCCCAGACCCACTGGGGGTCGGCGCCCGTACCAGCGCCAGCGACGGACGTCCAGCCCGGAGCACTCCAGGCCGGAACCACGTCGGCGATGCCGACCAGGCCGAGCGCGGCGCCTAAGGAAATGACGCCTCTCCTGTTGAGATTACTCATTTACCTACCTGCTTCCCGAGGGCAACGGCACTGAAGACGTCCTGTTGCGGAACATCGGCGCATACGCCGACGGAGGAGGGGTGCACTCACTCGACGAGTGGCGACGGATATCAGAGTATCCATGTGCCCGACAATAAACAAGTCTCTTATTTTCGGCAATTTTTGCCCGCGCCGATTGCAGCCACCCCGGAACCTAATAAGACCCGATGATCCGGCACATGAAACCGTCGCGGCGGCAAACATTCAACTCACCTCGTCCAGCCGTTCGGGTCGCCGTCGCCCGGCGATTCACCACCGGCCGGCCCCGGGGGATCGCCACGTGACCCGACGCGACGAGCGAGCAGACCACCCCGGTTCTCATATATTTGATCGGTGACAGTGATCACGACCCTCGCCGGATCGGCGGCCGACGCGATCGGACGCTCGGACCGGTCTCGGCGGGCGACCAGGAAGGGCGGAGCATGACCAGGCCAGCCGGAGCGCGACGGGCCCGCGGCACCCCCCTGCCACGAGCACCCCAGCTCGCCGACGAGGTCGCCGCCCACCTGCGCGACCTCATCATGTCGGGGCAGATCTGGCCGGGCGAGTACATCCGGCTCGACGACGTCGCCCGCGAGCTCGGCGTGAGCGTCACGCCCGTGCGCGAGGCGCTGGTCCGGCTGCGCAGCGAGGACATGGTCGAGCTTGAGCCCCGCCGTGGCTACGTCGTCTCCCCGCTCTCCCAGCAGGACGTGCGCGATCTGTTCAGCCTGCAGGGTGACATCGCGGGCGAGCTCGCCGCGCGGGCGACCGCCGTGATCGAGCCCCAGCACCTCACGCAGCTGCGCGACATCCAGGAGGCCGTGCGCGACGCGGTGCGGACCGAGGCCGTCGACAAGATCGAAAAGCTCGAGTTCGAGTTCCACCGGATCATCAACCGGCTGGCCCAGGCCCGCAAACTGTCCTGGTTCCTGCACACCGCCAACCGCTACACACCGGCCCGCTTCTACTCCGCGGACCAGGCGTGGTGCTCGGACATGCTCGGCCGCCACGACGCACTGCTGACCGCGCTGGAGAACAGGGACGCCGACGAGGCCCGCGCGGTCACGGTGCGCCACTTCACCGACGGCGCCGACCGGCTCATCGCCCACCTGGCGAAGCTCGGGATGTGGCGACCGGCCGCGCCGCCGCCGGGCTGAGCGGACCGCCCCGCCGAGGGGGCGGCCGTGGCCGCCGCTTCGGGTGGGGTGGCCCGCCGCCCGTTCACCGGCGGGCATGCCGTAACCGGAACAGACGCCGAGCGGTCGGCACGGCCTTCGGTGAGCGTTCCAGGGTCATCAGGTCCACCGGGCTGGCGAAGCGGGTACTGGTGATCGCTTTCGGCCGGCTGAACTCCCGCAGGCCGTCGGCGCCGTGGACCCGGCCGAAGCCGGAGTCGCCGACACCCCCGAAGGGCAGTGCCGGGACCGAGGCGAACCCGAGCACGCTGTTGACGGAGGCGGCGCCGGTGCGCAGCCGGCGCGCCACCTCGATCCCGTACGCCCGGTCACGGGTGAACACCGAGGCGGCGAGGCCGAACGGGGAGTCGTTCGCCCGGCGGACCGCCTCGTCGACGTCCGCCACCCGGTCGATGACCAGCGTCGGCCCGAACGTCTCCGCGCGCACCGCCAGGCTGTCGGAGGGCACGTCGACGAGCACCACCGGATCCACGAAGGGCGGACGGACCGACTCCACCCCGCCGACCACGGCCCGCGCCCCGCGCCCCAGCGCGTCCTCGACATGCGAACGGATGATCTTCACCTGGCCGGGCAGCACGATCGGCCCGTAGTGGGCGCCCTCCCCGTCACCGGGCCGCAGCCGGGCGGCGAGGGCGCTGACCCGGGAGACGAAGTCGTCGAACACGGTGTCGACGACGAGGACCCGCTCGACTCCGGCGCACGTCTGACCGGCGTTGCCCATCCCCCCGAACACCGCCGCCTTCGCGGCGGCGTCGAGGTCGGCGTCGGCGGCGACGATCAGCGCGTCCTTGCCGCCCGCCTCGATCACCACCGGGGTCAGGGTGCGGGCGCAGGTGGCCATGACCCGGCGGCCGGTGGCCGTGGAGCCGGTGAAGGCGATCTTGTCGACGCCCGCCTCGCACAGCGCGGCGCCGGTCTCACCGGACCCGATGACGACCTGCAGCACCGGCCGCGCGGGCAGCAGCCCGGCCCAGGCCTCGGCGAGCCAGCGTCCCACGCCCGGGGTGTACTCGCTGGGCTTGAAGACCACCGCGTTGCCCGCCGCCAGGGCGTGCGAGATCGAGCCCATCGGCGTGTACAGGGGATAGTTCCACGGGCCGATCACTCCGACGACGCCTAGCGGGGCGTATTCGAGAATGGCCCGCTGATTGACGGCGAGCAGGCCCACGCGGACCCGGCGCGGACGCAGGACACGGCGGGCGTTGCGGGCGGCCCAGTCCAGGTGCTCGACGGCGAGCATGACCTCGAGGACGGCGTCGTCGAGGGGCTTGCCCGTCTCGGCCCGGATGATCCCGGCCAGGGTGTCGACCTCGCGCGCCATGGTCAGGCGCAGCGCCGACAGGTACCGGCGGCGCTGTTTCCAGCCGATGGAACCCCACCAGTCGCCGGCGTCGCGGGCGATGTCGACAGCCGCGCGTACGGCGGTCCCGTCCGCTACCGGGTAGGAGGCGGTGTCCGCTCCGGTGGCCGGGTCGTGCGTCACCAGGACGGCTAAATGATCGGCCGCGGTGGCCATCGAACCCCCAGGATCTGACATCACATATATTTGGTATCCGATATGATACAAGTCATTTGGTCGGCACGGAAGGGCATCACCGGGGGGACCCACCGGCCCGCGCGGCGTCGACGATCAGGCGATCGCGCCGGCCGCGCCGGTGTGGCCGGGCACTTCCGGCCGGGTGGTTCTCAGAACGTGATGACCGCCCGCCCCGGCCGCACGCCGAGTTCGGCCATCGCCCGCCCGATGTTTTCCAGCGGGTGGCGCCGGGTGACGAGTCGGTCGAGGGGCAGCCGGCCGGCCCGGTAGAGGTCGAGGATTCGCGGGATGTCGACGTGCGGGCGGATGTTGCCGTTCGTACTGCCGGTGAGCACCCGCTGGTCGATCAGGTGGTAGAGCGGGATCGAGACCTTCGCCCGGGCGTCGGCGACACCGACCACCACCGCGCGCCCGCCGCCGCGCAGCGCGGTGAACGCCGCCGCGACGGTGCCCGCCGTGCCGACGGCGTCGATCGCAACGTCGACGCCGCCGCCCGTCAGCGCGCGGACCCGCGCGGCCAGGCCGCCGCCGCCGGCTCCGTCTCCGTCCACCACGATGGTGTCCGTGGCGCCGAGGTCCGCGGCGAGCTGGCAGGCCGCCGCGCTGCGGTCGGCCACGACCACCCGGCCGGCGCCGACCGTCACCGCGCCCAGCACGGCGGCCAGGCCCACGCCGCCGACCCCGATGACCAGGACCGTCTCGCCGAAGCCGACCCCGGCCCGGAGGACCGCCGCGCCGAAGCCGGTCGAGACGCCGCAGGCGGTGAGGCAGGCGACGTCGAACGGCACGTCGTCGGGCACCCGCACCGCGACCCGGCGTTCGACGACCGCGTACTCGGCGAACGACGACTGCATGGCGAAGTGGTTGAGCCGCTCGGCGCCCCTGGTGAGCCGCCGCTGCCCGTTCGACAGCCGGCCGTCGAGCAGGTGCGGCGCGGCGACCGCGCACAGCGCGAACGCGCCGAGCTGGCACTGCCGGCACATCCCGCAGCCCGGCGTGATCGTCAGGACGACATGATCACCGACGGTGAGATCGGTGACTCCCCCGCCGACGGCGTCGACGACCCCGGCGCCCTCGTGCCCGAGCACCATCGGCAGCGGAACGGGCACCTTGCCCTCGACGATGGTCCGGTCCGTGTGGCAGACACCGGTGGCCCGCAGCCGGACCCGGACCTCACCCGGCCCGGGGACGGGTACGTCGATCTCCTCGACCCCGAGGTGGCCAGCCTCCCGAAGCACCGCGGCGCGCATCAGCGGGATCTTCTCTCTGTTGGTCGGGCGCGCGGTGATCCGCGCGCGGTCGCCGCCGGTCAGGCGTGCTCGGGCACAGGCGGGCACGGTCAGGCGCCGAACTTCGCCAGGGCCGCGTCGAGCGCCGCGCGGGCCTCCCGGACGACGCGGGTGACGATCTCGCCCGCCGTGGGGACGTCGTGGATGAGGCCCTGGGCGAGCCCGGCCGACCAGATGCCCGCCTCGAGGTCGCCCTCGTCGAACACCCGGCGGCCACGCGAACCCGCGACCAGGTCCCGGACGTCGGGGAAGGTCCCCCCGCCGTTGAGGATGCGCACGACCTCGTCGCTCACCGAGTTCCTGGCGACGCGCGCGGTGTTGCGCAGCGGACGGAAGATCAGGTTCGTGTCGAGCTCGGTCGCCGCCACGATGCGGCGTTTGACCTTTTCGGCGATCGGCGACTCCGCGCTGCACAGGAACCGGGTGCCCATGTTCACGCCGTCCGCGCCGAGGACGAGCGCGGCGGCCAGGCCCCGCCCGTCGGCGAAGCCGCCCGAGGCGATGAACGGGATGCTCAGCGCGTCAGCGGTGGCGGGCACCAGGACGAGTCCGGGGATGTCGTCCTCGCCGGGGTGACCGGCGCACTCGAACCCGTCGATCGACACCGCGGCGACACCGACCCGCTCGGCCTTCACCGCGTGCCGCACGCTGGTGCACTTGTGGATCACCCGGACGCCGTGCTCGTGGAAGAAGTCCATGTGCGGCTCGGGGCTGGACCCGGCGGTCTCGACGATGGTGACGCCGCAGTCCACGATCACGCGCCGGTACTCGTCGTAGGGCGGTGGGTTGATCGACGGCAGGGTGGTCAGGTTGACGCCGAACGGCTTGTCGGTGAGCTTGCGGGTCCGCGCGATCTCGGCGGCGAGGTCGGCCGGGGTCGGCTGGGTGAGCGCCGTGACCAGGCCGAGGCCGCCGGCCTCCGAGACCGCCGCGGCGAGCTCCGCCCGGCCCACCCACATCATCCCGCCCTGCACCACGGGGTGCTCGATGCCCAGCAGCCCGGTGAAGCGTGTGCGCAGCGGGGTCATGGTCGTCACTGGTAGATCTCGCCGTGCTCGGCCCGTTCGAGCAGCGACGCGGGCGGCAGGAACCGGTCGCCGTAGGCCGCGGCGAGCTCGCGGGCCCGGCGCACGAAACCCGGCAGGCCGCCGTCGTACTGGTTGACGTACTGCAGGACGCCGCCGGTCCACGCCGGGAAACCGATGCCGTACAGGGACCCGATGTTGGCGTCCGCGACGCTGGTGAGCACCCCGCTGTCGAGGCAGTCGATCGCGTCGAGCGCCTCGGCGAAGAGCATGCGCTCCTGCAGGTCGGCGAGCGGCAGGACCGTCCGGCCCGACCCGAACCGCTCGCGCACCCCGGGCCAGAGGGCCAGGCGCCGGCCGTTCTCGTCGTAGTCGTACCAGCCGGCGCCCGCCCGGCGGCCGACCCGCTCGTGCTCGACCATCCAGTCCACGACCGGCTCCGAGGGATGCTCGACCCAGCCGCGGCCGGCGGACTCCTCCGCCTCCCGGGTCTCGAGGCGGATCTTCCGCGTCAGCGTGAGCGTCAGCTCGTCGAGCAGTTGCAGGGCGCCGACCGGGTAGCCGGCCTGCAGGGCCGCCTGCTCGACACTCGCCGGCTCGACGCCCTCCCCGACGGCGGCGACCGCCTCGGCGATGAACTTCCCGATGACCCGGGAGGTGAAGAAGCCCCGGGAGTCGTTGACGACGATGGGCGTCTTGCGGATCCTCCGCACATAGTCGAAGACCCGGGCGAGGGTCTCGTCGCTGGTCCGCTCGCCACGGACGATCTCGACCAGCGGCATCTTGTCGACCGGGCTGAAGAAGTGGATGCCGATGAACGCGTTCTCGCGCTTCACTCCCCCGGCCATGATCGAGATCGGCAGCGTGGAGGTGTTCGATCCGAGCACCGCGTCGGGTTCCACGATCTCCTGGATCTCCCGGAACACCTCCTGCTTCACCGGCATCGACTCGAAGACCGCCTCGATGACGAGGTCGACGCCCGCGAAGTCGGCCGGGCTGGACGTCGTCGTGATGCGCGCCAGCAGCTCGTCGGCCTTCTCCTGGCTGATCCGCCCCGCGGCGACCGCCTTCGCCTCCAGGCTGCGCGCGTAGTCCTTGCCCTTCTCCGCGGCCTCCGGGGAGACGTCCCTGAGCACGACCTGCATGCCGGCCCGCGCGCTCACGTAGGCGATGCCGGCGCCCATCATCCCGGCGCCGACGACGCCGACCTTCCTGGTGGTGTACGTCGGGTAGCCCTGGGGACGGCTGCCGCCGGAGTTGATGTGCTGCAGGTCGAAGAAGAAGGCCTTGATCATGTTCTTGGCGATCTGGCCGCTGGTGAGGCTGACGAGGTAGCGCGTCTCGATGAGCGAGGCGGTGTCGAAGTCGACGTACGCGCCCTCGACGGCGGCCGCGAGCGCCGCGCGCGCCGCCGGCAGCGGAGCCCCCCGGAGCTGGCGTCGCAGCAGGGAGGTCAGTGCCGGCAGATCCGCGCTGACCTGCGGGCCGCGGACGTCGCCGCCGGGAAGCTGGAAGTCCCGGGTGTCCCACGGCTTCGCCGGGGCCAGGTTCGCGGCGATCCACGCGCGGGCGCGCCGGCCCAGCTGCGCCGGGTCCTCGACGACCTCGTCGACCAGACCGATCTTCCGCGCCCCGCGCGGGCTGAACTTCGTGGCCGGCAGAATCACCTCCCGCAGGGCCTTGCGCAGGCCGAGCATCCGCACCGTGCGCGTGATGCCACCACCGCCGGGCAGCAGCCCGAGGGAGACCTCGGGCAGGCCGATCTGGCACCCGGGGACGTTCGCGACGATCCGATGGTGGGCGCACAGCGCGACCTCGAGCCCGCCGCCGAGCGCGGTGCCTCCGATGAGCGCGACCACCGGCCGGCCGAGCTTCTCCAGCCGGCGCAGGTCGGCCTTCATGGCGTTGATGTAGGCGGTCTCCTCGGCGGCGTGCGCCGCGTCGCCGGCCCGCAGGCGGTTGAGGTCACCGCCGGCGAAGAAGCTCTTCTTCGCCGAGGTGAGCAGCACACCGACGACCTTGTCCCGCTCGGCCTCCAGGCGGTCGACCGCCTCGCGCAGGCCGAGCATGAAGTTGTCGTTCATGGTGTTCACCGGCGCGTCGGGGTCGTCCATCGTCAGGGTCACGATGCCGTCCGCGCCGCGGCTGTAGCTGATGGCTGAGCTGGTCATCCGGGCCTCCTAGACGCGCTCGACGATGGTCGCGATGCCCATGCCGGCGCCGACGCACAGCGTCGCCAGGCCACGGCGGCCGCCGGTGCGCTCGAGCTCGTCGAGCACGGTGCCGAGGATCATGGCGCCGGTGGCGCCGAGCGGGTGCCCGAGCGCGATCGCCCCGCCGTTCACGTTGACCTTCTCCGCGGGGACCTTGAGATCGCGCTGCCACTTCAGGACGACGGCGGCGAAGGCCTCGTTGAGCTCGAACAGGTCGATGTCGTCGATCGTGAGGCCGGCCCTGGCGAGAGCCTTCTCCGTGGCCAGCGTGGGCCCGGTCAGCATGATCGTCGGGTCCGCGCCGGTGACGGCGGTCGCGACGACCCGGGCCCGCGGGGTGAGGCCCAGCCGCTCGCCCACCGCGGCGTCGCCGATGACCACGAGGGACGCGCCGTCGACGATGCCCGAGCTGTTGCCCGCGTGATGGACGTGCTCGATCCCCTCGAGGTGGTGGTACTTCTGCAGGGCGACCGCGTCGAAGCCGGCCAGCTCGCCGATGCCGGCGAAGGACGGCGCCAGCCTGCCGAGGGACTCGACCGTGGTGCCGGGCCGGCGATGCTCGTCGGTGTCCAGCACGGTCACCCCGTTCAGGTCGGTGACCGGGACGATCGACCTGGCGAACCGTCCCTCGCGCCAGGCGGTGTCGGCCCGTTCCTGGGAGCGGGCGGCGAAGGCGTCGACGTCCTCGCGGGAGAAGCCCTCCAGCGTGGCGATGAGGTCGGCGCCGATGCCCTGCGGGACGAAGTAGGTGTCGTAGGCCGTGGTCGGGTCGTTCGCGTAGGGCCCGCCGTCGGAACCGATCGGCACCCGGGACATCGACTCGACCCCGCCGGCCAGCACCAGGCTCTCGAAGCCGGAGCCGACCTTCTGCGCCGCCAGGTTGACCGCTTCCAGCCCCGAGGCGCAGAAGCGGTTGACCTGCACCCCGGCGACGGTGTCGGGCAGCCCGGCGACCATCGCCGCGGTGCGCGCGATGTCGCCGCCCTGCTCACCGACCGGGGAGACGACACCGAGGACGATGTCGTCGATCTCGTCGGGGTCCAGACCGGGGTTACGCTTCCGCAACGCGTGGATCAGGCCCACCACGAGATCGACCGGCTTGGTGCCGTGCAGCGCCCCGCCGCGGTTCTTTCCGCGCGGCGTGCGAACGGCGTCATAGACAAACACCTCGGACACTGGGATTCCTTTCTCAGGGTGGTCGTCCGGGTCACAGTCCGAGGTCACGTCCGACGATCTCCTTCATGATCTCCGTCGTTCCTCCGTAGATGGTGGTGATGCGCGAGTCGAGATAGTCCTGCGCGATGCGGTATTCGAGCATGTAGCCGTAGCCGCCGTGCAGCTGAAGGCAGCGGCCGACGATGTCGACCAGCTGCTCGGTGGTCCAGAACTTGGCCGCGGCGGCCTCGGCCGCCGTCACCTCCCCCCGCGAGTGCCGGGCGACCAGATCGTCGATGTAGACCCGGCTGACCCGGGCGGCGGTGACCATTTCGGCCAGCTCGAATCGGGTGTTCTGAAACGATCCGATCGGTTTCCCGAACGCCTGGCGTTCCGTCACGTAGGCGAGGGTGCGCTCGAGCACGCCCTCGGTCGACGCGATGGCACCGGCGGCGATCGAGAGCCGTTCCTGCGGCAGATTGCGCATCAGCCCGGTGAAACCGGAGCCCTCCGGGCCGAGCAGGTTCGCGGCCGGCACCCGCACGTCGTCGAAGAACAGCTCGCTGGTGTCCTGGGCGTGCAGGCCGATCTTCTCCAGGTTGCGGCCGCGGCCGAACCCGGCCGAGTCGGCCTCGACGACCAGCAGGCTCAGGCCCTTGTGCGGGTCCTCGCCGGTCCGCACCGCCGTGACGACGAGGTCGGCGTTCTGTCCGTTCGAGATGAAGACCTTGCTGCCGTTGACGACGTAGTGGTCACCGTCGCGGACCGCGCTGGTCCGGATGCCGGCGAGGTCGCTGCCGGTGCCCGGCTCGGTCATGGCGACCGCGACGATCAGCTCGCCCCGCGCGATCCCGGGCAGCCAGCGTGCCTTCTGCCCGTCGTCGGCCAGGTCGGTGAAGTAGGGAATGACGATGTCGTTGGAGAGGCCGACCCCGGCCATGCCGTCGGAGACCGGGTTGCGGCCCAGCTCCTCGGCGACGATCGCGTTGAAGCGGAAGTCCCGGGTGCCCCCTCCCCCGTGCTCCTCCGGAATGGCGAAGCCGAGGACGCCCGCGTTCGCGGCCTCCTCGAACAGCCACCGGTCCACCTTCCCCGCGGCACTCCAGCGCTCGGCGTTGGGCCTGGCGAACTTGTCGACAAAGGCGCGCACCGTCGCCCGGAACTGCTCGTGCTCGTCGTCGTAAAGGGGGCGACGGGTCGGGTAAACGCCGCTCATCAGGTTCTCCGTTCAGCGTTCGCTGGTCGCGGTGAGATCAGGATTTCCGGCCGGCGCCACCGGGCGGACTGCGCGGTTCACGCACGTTCCAGCCCGAAGTAGAAATGCTTCCCGTCGTCCAGAACCACGCCGGGCCTGCCGTTCATGATGCCCATCACTGTGTGGTCGTCGACTCTTTTGAAATGGTCGAGAACCGGCATCCCGTCGTAGACCATCGTCGCGGTGACCTCGCCTCGGAACTCGACGTTCCACAGGCTCGCCTCGCCCCGACCGGCTTTCACGTCGGAGAACAGCTCGCCGTTCTCCCCGGCACACACCAGCGGCTGCACGTCGTCGAGCGCCACGAACCGTTTGCCGTACCAGCGGCTGCGGGCCAGCACCCGTTCGAGGCGATGTCCGGTGGGGAACGCGAAACCGCGCCACAGGCCGAGCAGGTCGCGCGCCTCGACCGGCGCGAGCCGCGCCCACAGGGCGTCCAGCTCCGCGGTCGGCAGCGGCCCACCGGACTCCCGCAGCGCCGTCCAGGTTTCGGCGGCGGCGGGGAGGACACCCGCCGTGGGTCGCGGATCGCCGGCTCCAACGCTCATGCGGGCCCTCCGTAGAGTCGGTCGACGGCGTCGGCGTACTTGCCGGCCACGACGCGGCGTCTGAGCTTCAGGGTGGGCGTGAGTTCCCCGCCTCCAACCGTCCACTCCCGGGGGAGCAGCTCGAAGGCCTTCACCTGCTCGGGCCGGGAGACCCGCGCGTTGGCCGCCTCGACGGCCTCGGCGACGGCAGCCTGGATCGTCGGGTGTTCCGCGAGCTCGGCCAGGGTGGCGGCCTCGACCCCGAGCCGCGCGGCCACGACCGGCGCGGCCTCCCCGTCGAGGGTGAGCAGCGCGACGACATACGGACGGCCGTCGCCGACCACCATGGCGTGCCCGATCAACGGGCTCTCCATCAGCCCGTTCTCGATGTTCGACGGAGCGATGTTCTTGCCCGACGAGGTGATGATGATCTCCGTCTTGCGGTCGACCACCCGGAGGAATCCGTCCTCGTCGACCTCGCCCAGGTCGCCGGTGTGCACCCAGCCGCCGCCGTCGAGCAGCCCGGCGGTGGCCGCGGGGGCCTTGTGGTAGCCGGGTGTCGTGATCGGGCCGCGCACCAGGATCTCCCCGTCCTCGGCCAGCCGGAGCTCGATGCCGGGATGGGGCCGGCCGACCGTGCCGAGGCGGAAGGAGTCGGGCCCGCAGGCCGTCGCCGCCGACGTCGTCTCGGTCATGCCGTACACGTCGTAGACGCTCAGGCCCAGCCCGGCCAGGAACCGGGTGATGTCGACGGGCATCGGCGCGGCGGCGGTCGCGGCCCACTCGACCCGGTCGAGGCCGAGGGCGGCCCGCAGCGGCCGCAGGACCGCGCCGTCCACCGCGGTGAACCGGGCCCGCAGCTCCGGCGCGGTCGTCCGGCCGGTCTGCGTCGACTCGACGTAGGACAGCCCGACGGCGAGCGCCTGCTCCACGGCCGACCGTCGGGCCTCGTCGGGCTCGGCCGCGAGCTTCGCGGCGACACCCCCGCGGATCTTCTCCCACACCCGCGGGACGCCGAAGAACCGGGTGGGCCGCACCTCGCGCAGGACGGCGGCCAGCTGGGACGGATCGTCGATGAGATGGACGTGCCCGCCCTGCAGCTGGGGAAGGTACAGGCCGAGGATCCGTTCGGCGATGTGCGCGAACGGCAGGTACGACACGGAGACGCCCGCACCGGTCAGGTGGGCGGTCCGGGCCGAGGCGACCGCCTCGTACCAGATGTTGCGGTGGGTGAGCACGACCCCCTTGGGCGCGCCGGTCGTGCCCGACGTGTACAGGATCGTGATCGGGTCGTCGGGCCGGACAGCCCCGGCCCGGGCGGCGAGGGCGTCCCGGTGCCGGGGCAGGGCGGCCGCGCCGTCGGCCACCAGCTCCGACCACGCGACGGTCCGTCCGTCGGCGACCGGGGCGGCGTCGAGGACCACGATGCGCCTGATCTCCGGGCGCTCCGAGAGCACCCGGGACCAGCGCAGCACATGGTTGTCGGTCTCCAGGACCACGATCCGCGGGGCGGCGTGCCCGGCCACGTAGGCGACCTGCTCGGGGGAGAACGTGTTGTAGACCGAGACGGGGACGCCGCCGGCGAGCACCACGGCGAGATCCGCCACCACGTGCTCGATCCGGTTGGAACACATGATCGCCACCACGTCGCCGGGCTCCAGGCCGACGGTCAGGAAGCCCGCGGCCAGCTCGCGGGCGCGGGCGCGGACCTCGGCCCAGGTGGCGGTCCGCCAGCCGGTGCCGTCGGCGGTGTGGCGGTCGGAGTAGGCGGGTGCGTCGCCGTGCTCCCGCGCCGTACGGTCGAGCACGCCGACCAGCGTCAGGCCTTCGATCTCGGCTTCGACCGATAAGCGCTCTTCGAGGATGTCGGGCATCTCAGGTTCCTCCGTGGATCGACCGGTCGGGTCTGGCGGTGTCCGGGGAGCCCCCGCCGGGGGCCACGAGCGCTGTGCTCACGAGACGGCGAGGCGGGCGGCCAGGCGCTGGGCGTTCATGTACGCCGTCGCCTCGATCGAGATCATCGGATTGACCCCCGGCGAGGTGGGGAAGCAGGAGCCGTCCGCGACCACCACGTTCGGCAGGTCCCAGGTGGCGCCGTCCGGATCCGTCGCGCTCGTGTCCGGGGAGTCGCCCATCCGCGCCGTGCCCATGATGTGCAGCGCGGCGATGGCGCACCGGCCGGGGCCGTACCCGGCGGAACGGCAGGCCGCGACGAAGTCCTCGTGGGACCCGCGCCTCCCCGGCTCGTACGACGGTCCGGACTGGTGCGCGGAGTAGATCCGGCGCGCGCCGGCCGCCTCGATGATCCGGGCCGCGCCCTCGACGCCCGCCCCCAGGTGCGCGGCGTCGTGCTCGGAGAGCCGGTAGCGCGGGATCGGCTCGCCGTCCCGGCCGACCCGGACCTCGCCGCAGTCGCGGTCCCGGGTGATGACGCCGACGCCCGCGGTGTGCGCGAGGTCCCGCATCCCGGCGAGGTGCGCGGCCGCGCCCCGCCAGTTCAGGAAGCCCTGGAGCGCGGCCGGGTTCCCCGGGCCCGTCTCGTAGATCACTCCGTGGCCGGAGCCGTCGAGATCGCTGTGCTCGGCGGAGTAGCGGGTCTGCGGGCCGCCCTCCCAGGGCCGGATCGGCTCGTCGTACACACCCCAGACGGCGGTCGCCGGATGCAGGCGCAGGTAGCGGCCGATGTTGGGGTTGGCCAGGCCCGAGCGGCGCAACAGCGCCGGTGTCTCGATCGCCCCGGCGGCGACGACGACCGCGCGGGCCCGCACCGTCACCCGGTGGCCGCCGCGGGTGCTGCCCTGGACGCCGAGGGCGCGGCCGGCCCGCACGTCGATCCGGCGCACGTCGACGTGCACGACGAGGCGGGCTCCGTGCGCCGCCGCGTCCGCGAGCCAGGTCTTCGTGACCGACTGCTTGGCGCCGAGCCGGCAGCCGCTCCCGCACCGCCCGCACTCGACGCCCGTGTCGCAGCCGGTGACGTTGCGCGGCAACGCGTCGACGTGCCAGCCGAGCGCGTCGAGCCCGCGCTCCAGCACCGCGTCGCGGGCGGAGGGGACGCTGTGCGCGCTGTTGACCGCGAGCCGACGGGACACCGCGTCCAGCGCGTCGGAGAACTCCGGCTGGTCGAACTGTTTCGCCCCGAGGGCCGCCCACTCCTCCCGGACCCGCGGCGGCGTCCGCAGGGAGGTGGTCCAGTTGACGACCGTTCCCCCGCCCAGGCAGGAGCCGGCGACCAGGGCGACCTGCCCCTCCGCGGTCACGGTCGGCCCGCGGGCGTACAACCGGCTCAGGCCCGACAGTTCACCGCCGTCGAAGTCCGCGTCGTCGTAGTAGCCGCCCCGTTCCAGGACGACGACGTCGAGACCGGCACCGGCGAGCACCCCGGCCGCGGTGCCACCGCCCGCGCCCGAGCCGACGACCACGACGTCGCAGTCGAACGTGGTGCCGGAGGTCGGGTCGAGGGGCGCCAGCGGCGGGCGGGAGGCGTCGGCCCGCGGACCCGGCGGGCCCGGGTAGCCGATCGCCGCCCAGACCGGTGACGATCCGGTCGGCCCGGGGGCGAGGAAGTACGACGACAGGGCCAGGCCGCGCAGCGCCTGGAACATCACCCGCCCGCGTTCCGACGACGACTCCCCCAGCCGCAGGAGCGCGGCTTCCCGGGTGGCGGCGTCGAGTGCCGAGAACCGCCGCGGCCCCGTGCCCAGGGCCAGGCCCGCGAGCCGGGTGTCCCACAGCGCGAGCAGCGTCGAGAGCCTTCTGCGGTCGGCGGCCCGGGGCAGGCCCGCCGCCAGCGCCGCGGCGACGTCGACCGCCCCGAGCACGCTGGCCGGGGGGACGGCCGCGCCGTCGCCGGGAGCGAAGGTGTCGCAGATGGCGGCGAGCGCCGCGCGTTGCCTGGCTCCGAGGGTCACCATCACTCCCCAGGGTTCTGGCCGACGATGTCGTGTCGGACCGGGTCGGAACAGGTCGGGTCGGTACTGATCAAAGGTCGGGTCAGGTCAGCTCTGTCCGGGGTCAGCGGCCGAAGTAGGCGCGCCGGATCCGCTCCCGGTCCTCGCGCAGCGCGCCGGCCGGTCCGCTCAGCGCGACCCGGCCGTGATGGAGGACCACCGCCTCGTCGGCGATCGACAGCGCCTGGTCGATGTGCTGTTCCACCAGCACGATCGCCACGTCCGTCTCGTCGGCGAGCTGGCGCAGCGTGGGCAGGATCCCCTGGACCGCGATGGGCGACAGACCCATGCTCAGCTCGTCGATCAACAGGACGCGGGGCTTTCGCAGCAGCGTCTTCGCGATCGCCAGCGTCTGCTGCTCGCCGCCCGACAGCAGGCCACAGCGCCGGGCCAGCAGCCCCCGGAGCTGGGGGAACCGCGCGAGGATCGGCTCGAGGCCGCCGCGCGATCCGGCGAGCCGCAGGTTCTCCGCCACCGTGAGGCGGTGGAACAGCCCCCGGTCGTCGGGAATCAGGCTGACGCCGGCGCGCGCGGTGCGCTCCACCCGGCCGGTGACTGGCTTCCCGAGCGCGGTGACCGTGCCGGCCAGCGGAGTCAGCAGACCGGCGGCGGCCAGCAGGGTCGTCGTCTTGCCGGCGCCGTTGGGGCCGAGCAGCGCGAGGATCCTTCCCGCGGCGACCCGCAGGGTGACGTCGCGGACGGCGGGCACGCCGCGGTAGCCGGCGCTGAGGCCCTCGACCGCCAGGGCGGCCGCCGGTGCCGCCGGTACCGTCTGGGGCGTTGTCGGCGTTGTCGGCGTCGGTGTCGTTGCTGGCGTTGTCGACGGCGTGCTCATGGGGCCACCTGACTGCCGAGGTAGGCGGCCACGACACGCTCGTCGGCGCTGACCTCCGCGGGCGTTCCCGTCGCGATGATCCGGCCGAAGTCCAGGACGTACACGCGGTCGCAGACGTCCAGGACGAGGGTCATGTCGTGGTCGATGAGCAGCACGCCGAGACCGGTCCCGGAAAGCCGCCGGAGCTCGCCGCCGAACGCCGCGCTCTCGTCGGTGTCGAGACCCGCCGCCGGCTCGTCCAGCAGGAGCACCCGGGTCGAGCCGACCAGCGCGCGGGCCACGCCGACCAGCTTCTGCTGGCCCAGCGTGAGGTGGCCGGGCCGGCGCTCCGCCAGGGCCGACATCCCGACCAGCTCCAGTGCCGACCGCACCGCCTGGTCCGGTGCCCGGCGCCGGCCGAACACGTCGGCGAGCGCGCGGCGGACTCCGGAGCGCTCGGCGGCGACGAGCAGGTTCTCGGCCACGGTGAGGTCACCGAAGAGCTCGCCGGCCTGCCAGGTACGGGCGAGACCCGCGTGGCGGCGCCGGTGCGCGGTGGCACCGTCGAGGCTGGTGCCGCCGAGCTCGACGGTTCCCGAACAGCGCGTGAAGCCGGTGACCGCGTCGACGAAGGTCGTCTTGCCGGCCCCGTTCGGGCCGATGAGACCGACGATCTCGCCCTGGTCGACCGTGAGGGTGACGTCGTCGTTGGCCCGCACCCCGCCGTAACGGACCGACACGCCCCCGGCGGCGAGGAGCGGAACCCGCGGGCTGTGTTCTTCAGTGGGCATCGACGGACCTCACTGCTCTGCGCGGCGCCACGTCCGCCGCCGCGTCGGAGACCGGGACGGAGCCGGACCCGGAGCCGGGAACCGGGACGGGGACGGGTGCCCACCGGGTGCGCCGGGCGGCGAACCACTCCTGGACGGGTCCCCCGTAGGGCGGGAAGACGACGGCGCGGACCAGCATGCCGAGCGCGGCGATGAGGGTGTAGTACCTGCTGAGGTCGAGGGTCTGGGTCAGCAGCAGATAGAGGACGCCGAGCGGTCCCAGCAGCCCCGCGACGACGGCACCGGAAATGCTGGTGATCCCGCCGACGTACGTCATCGCCAGAACGGTGAGCCCGACCAGCACCGTGAACGACGCCGCGGACAGCTGCCCGCGGCTGTAGCCGATGAGGCCACCACCGACACCGGCGAGAAAGGAGGCGAGCGCGAAACCGAGCAGCTTGGTGGCGGCCACGTTCACTCCGGCGGCCGCCGCCGCGCGCTCGTTGGACCGCACCGCGAGGAACGCCCGGCCGGTGCCGCCGCGCAGGAGCCGGGCCACCGCGAGCAACAGCAGCACCACGATCGTCAGCACCAGGTAGGAGAACCGCAGGGTGATGACGTCCGTCCCCTGGCGGACCGCCAGCGAGAAACCGAACAGCGACGGGTCCCGGATCAGGGCTCCCGAATACGGCGTCAGCACCGGATTGTTGAAGACGAAGCCCTCGATGGCCAGGGCCGCCGCGATCGTGGCGACGGCGAGCTGGGCACCGCGGATCCGCAGCGCGGGAACACCGACGACGACTCCGAGGGCGGTGGCGACGAGCGCCGCGAACAGCAGTGAGAGCGGGAACGGCACACCCGCGCCCGTCGTCAGTTTCGACAGCGCGAACCCGGCGGCTCCGGCGAAGGCCATCGTGGCCAGGGAGATCTGGCCGAGATACCCGGTGAGCAGCACCACCGAGACCGAGATCAGCGCCAGGATCGTCGACATCACCAGGCTGAACCGCCACGTCCCGGAGGTGAGCGCGATGACGAGCGCGGCGACGGCGACGGCCCCCGCCGTCGGGAGCGGGCGCAGCCGCGGCACCGACACCCGGGGAAGCCGCCTTTGGTCGGGACCGCCACGCTCCGGAATGCTCCGGCCGAGCGCGAAGAGGGCCACCACGACGATGACGAACGGAACGGCGTCGCCGACACCGGCCTGTGCCCAGGAAGGCCACCAGGTCTTGGTGCTGAGGAACAGCAGGACCTGCTGGAGGGAGCCGAGTGCCAGCCCCGCCGCGCAGGCGGTCCCGACCGAGGTGAGCCGGCCGACGAGGGCGACGGAAAGCGCGGGGACGACGTAGAACATGTAGCTCGTCGGGTCCAGGCCGCCGATGGCCGGGGCGGCGAGGATCACGATCAGTCCCGAGAACAGTCCGGTCGCGCCCCACACCAGCGTCGCGAGCCGGTCGGGTGAGTAGCCCATGAGGCGCAGCGCGCGCTCGTCCTCGGCCCCGGCCCGGGTCGCGATGCCGATTCCGGTGAACCGGAAGTAGGCCCACAGGGCCGCGGCGATCACGATCGCGATGCCGGCGAGAATCAGGTTGCTCACCGCGACGACGCTCCCGGCGAGCGTGACGGTGCCGGACGGCAGGACCGGCAGCGGAATCAGCGCGGTCGGGTCGAGCCCCAGGGTGTCGTGGTCGAACCTGAGGGTCACCAGCGCCTGCAGGAACAGCATGACCCCCACCGAGGCGACCACCTGGCCGAGGACCGGCGACCGGCGCAGCGGGCGGAACACCAGCAGCTGCGCGAGGACCGCCCAGATCAGGCAGCTGACCGCACCGATGAGGACGGCGGGCAGCACGGCGGTCGGCCCGTCCTGGAGCCTGATGCTCCCGACCGGCAGCACCAGCGTGCCGTTGGCCCGCAGCGCGGCCGTCTGCCACACGCCCCACAGCGCGAGCGAGCCCTGCGCGAAGTTGATGATCCCGGTGGCGACGTGCACGCTGACCAGGGCGGACCCCAGCACCGCGTAGACGGCGCCGGTCGAGAACCCGAGAATGGCGAACTGCAGGATTTCGCTCATGGAGACGACGTCAAAATGATCATCGGCGCGGTCGACGTCCGCGCCACACAATGTGGCGCGGACGTCTCGCTCCTTCCGCTCAGCTGGCACCCGGAATCGTGGAAAGAATCTGCGGCGCCGGAGTTATCCAGTCGCCGCCCACCGGCTTGAGCGTCAGATCCGGCTGGACGGAGAACAGGAGCATCTGGGTGGTGCAGTTCGGAGTTGTCGCCTTGCCGCAGGTGACCTTGGGGCCGAGGAAGGTCGGGAAGTCCTTCAGCGACTTGAGCGTGGTCAGCACACTCGCCCCGGTGAGATCGTCGGCCGGTGCCGCGGTCGCCAGTCCCCTGGCGAAGTCCACCAGGGTCGCGAACTGGCCGTAGGCGTAGTAGTCGGCCGGCCCGCCCGCCTCGTCGATGTACCTCGTCGCCAGTTCCATCTGCTGTCCGACCTCGGCCGGGGCGTTCTTCTCCGACCCCGGCAGCCACCCCGAGGAGTACATCGTCGCGCCCGGCGCCGACTCGGGGGCCGCCTTGATGAAGGCCGTGCACGCGGCGAGGAAGACCGCGCCCTTGTAACCCGTCGACCGCAGGTTCTTCACCAGCTGGACGCAGACCGACTCGTTCGGTGACGCGACGAGTCCGGCGACGTCGGGACTGGTCGACGCGACGGTGGAGGCGACCGCGCTGAAGTTCGGATTGGTCGGCGAGAAGTAGATCCCGGTCGCCTTGAGTCCCAGGGCGGCGGACAGCGGCTTGAGCTGGTTGTCCACCGTGTTGTGCCCGGACGGGGTGTCCTGCAGGGCCAGGGTGACCGAGCTCATTCCCTCGGACTTGAATCCCTGGAGCGCGCCTATGAGGAACGACGCCTGCGGTGCCGCGAAGAACACGCGACCCTCCGCCTTGCTTCCGGTCGTCTGGTCGAAAGGAATCTGGCCGACCAGCGGAATCTTCGCGGCGACGAGGGTGTCGATGCCGGCGCTCGAACTGTAGTTGAAGCCGTCGAACGCCGCGACGACGCCGTCCTGCACGAACTTGTTGGCGCACGAGATCGTGGTCTCCGGCGTGCCGTCGACCGAGCAGTCCTCGACCTCGATCGGACGGCCGTTGACCCCGTGCAGCTCGCTGTTGACGTACGCGACGGCGCCTTCCATTCCTGCGATCGCGCCGGGCAGGGAGCCCACTCCCGCCGCCGGCTTGAAAAAGCCCACCTTGATCGGCGCGCCGGTCGCGGTGACCTCGCCAGCCGTCTCACCTGAGTCGTTCCCGCAGGCGGTCGTCGCCGCGAGGACAAGGCCCAGACCGACGCTGACGCACGACCGCTTCCCTGGTAACCGCATGGGTCCCCCGCTTCTCGATTCCGGGCTGCTGGCCCGGCCGCGTCACGTCCCTCGGGCTCGGGTGCGCGGCCTCGCCACTGGCGAGGAAGTTAGCCATAGATGAGGATGACGTCAACCTCTTCTTTTGCCGCCCGACGCGGACGAGGCGGCACGGGTGTAGCGGCGTGGCTGCGGGCGACGCGGCCCGCGGGACTCGGCGTCGAGGCGGGTGCGGGAGAGACCGGGGCCCGGCGCGGCCCCGCGTGGCATCGGGAGGTCGGCGGCCCGCGAGGTTGGCTCCGTACCATCGCTGGAGGGTGCGGTGGGGGCCGCCGCACGCCGGCGCCGCGCCCGTGAATCGGAGGAGATGAGGTTTGGCTATGCCGACGCCTGCCGCTGGTCGGAATCAGGCGAAGAACGGGGAAAGCCCACGCCGTACACGGAACGACCCGCGTCGCGAGACCACGCCGCGGCGTCTCGTCGAAGCGGCCCGGGTTGTTTTCGAACGTGACGGCTTCTACAATTCCCGCCTCTCCGACATCAGCGCTGAGGCGAAGGTGGCCTCGGGCACGCTTTACAACTACTACCGCTCGAAGCACGATCTCCTGCACGAGGTGATGAAGGACGTGTCCGCCGAGCTGACCGCGCCGGCGCCCGGCCATGTCAGCGGCCAGCTCGACCCGGTACGCCGCATCGAGGAGGTGAACCGGGTCTACGTCGAGGCCTTCCAGCGGAATGCCGGCGTGCTACGCGCGGTGTACCAGGCCCGCGACGACGACGAGCGGCTGAAGGCCCAGTGGTACGAGGTGGCCGAGCACTTCCAGGGCCGCGCGACCCGGGCGATCACCGGGTGGCAGGCGGCCGGGCTGGCCTACACCGACCTGGACCCGCGCTACACCGCGCACGCGCTGACCTTCATGGTCGAACGCATGGTCATGGCCTGGTCCTATGAAGGACTCGACTACGACCGGGAGACACTGATCGACACGGCCAACAAGATCTGGGAGAGATCTCTCGGCCTGCCGGTGAGAGGAAATCCGCCGCTCGGGGACGCCTAACCCGCCCCCACGATCCGCAGCGCGAACTGGCTGTACTGCCAGACGACGGCATCCTCCGTCAACTCACCGTCATCGCGGAACCAGACGGCGACGCCCATCCCCAGATCCAGGATGGCGTACGAGGCCAGCCGCGCGGACGCCACCTCGAACAGCCCCGCGCGCGCCCCGGCCTCGATCAGGTCACGGAAACACCGCTCGTACCGCGCGCGCAGGCCCAGCACCTGGTCGCGGTGCGGCTGGACGAGACTGCGGATCTCGCGGTTGCCGACGAACGCCTCCCGGCGATGCCGCGCGTGGTAGCGCACGTGCGCCTCGGTGGCGCGACGCAGCCGCTCGAGCGGGTCCGCGGTGGTGGCGACGGCTGACCGGTGCGCCGCCAGCAGAGCCTCCATGGTGCCGGTCATGATCTGCGCGAGCACGTCCTGCTTGGACGCCACGTGCTTGTACAGACTCGGCCCGCGCATGCCCACGGCGGCACCGATGTCGGCCATCGTGGTGGCCTCGTAGCCGAGCCGCGTGAACAGGTCGAGAGCGGCCGTGCGGATCTCCGCCGACCGCGCCGAGCGGGCCTGCCCCGGGCCGGCCTGGGCCGAGCGAGCCTGGGCCACGTTCCCCCACAGTAGCTAACGAGTGGTAGCTGGTCGACTGCCAGCACTTGCCTCCATCATAACCAACCTGCTTGCGGACAGTGCAAAGGTGTGACTAGTGTTCAGCTAACACCCATTAGCCACATGACTGCCGCAGGAGGTCCGATGGCCGTTGATCTGAGCCCCGAACCGGCCGTGGCCGACCTGGCCCGACGCACGGCGCGGTTCGTGCGCGAGGTGGTGCTCCCGGTCGAGGAGCGGCATGGGGCCGCCACCCCCACCGAGGCGGTGCGCCGGGAACTGCAGGACGCCGCCCGCACGGCGGGCCTGTTCGCGCCCCATGTCGGTACCGGGTACGGCGGTCACGGCCTGGACATGCGCGGCCGCGCCGCCGTCTTCGAGGAGGCCGGCTACGCCCTGTTCGGCCCGCTGGCGCTCAACATCGCCGCCCCCGACGAGGGCAACATGCACCTGCTGGAAGCGGTCGCGTCCGAACAGCAGAAGGAGCGCTACCTGCGGCCACTCGCGGCCGGTGAGGTCAGGTCCTGCTTCGCGATGACGGAGCCGGCCCCCGGCGCCGGGTCGGACCCCCGGGCCCTGACCACCCGCGCCGAACGGATCGACGGCGGCTGGCGGATCAACGGGCGCAAGTGGTTCATCACCGGCGCGGACGGCGCGGCGTTCACGATCTGCATGGCCCGCACCTCCGGCCGTCCGGGCGACCCCGGCGACGCGACGATGTTCTTCGTCGATGCGGACAACCCCGGCCTGAAGCAGGTGCGCCACATCGACACCCTCGACGAGAGCCTGTTCGGCGGCCACATCGAGCTGCTCTTCGAGGACTGCGAGGTGCCGGACGACGCGGTGCTCGGTGCGGTCGACGAGGGCTTCCGTCATGCGCAGGTCCGGCTCGGCCCGGCCCGGATGACGCACTGCATGCGCTGGCTGGGCATCGCGCGGCACGCCCAGGACATCGCGGTCCGCCGGGCCGCCGAGCGTGAGCTGTTCGGCTCACGGCTGGGCGAACTGGGCATGGTGCAGCAGATGATCGCCGACAGCGAGATCGACATCGCCGCCGCGCGGGGCCTGATCCTGCAGGCGTGCTGGGAACTCGACCAGGGCCGCTCGGCCTCGCAGGCCACGTCGATCGGCAAGACGTTCTGCGCCGAGGCGGTGTGGCGGGTGGTGGACCGGTCCCTGCAGATCTGCGGCGCGCTCGGGGTGTCCGGCGACATCCCGCTGGGCCGGTTCCTGCGCGAGGTACGCCCCTTCCGGATCTACGACGGGCCGTCCGAGACGCATCGCTGGGCGATCGCCCGGCGGACACTGAAGCGGCACAGCGCGGCGGGTGGCCGGTGAGCACCGCCGTCGAAGGACTGGACCTGCCCGCCCTGGAGCACTTCTTCGCCGAGCAGGTGCCCGGTTTCCGGGGCGCGCTGGACGCGACGCTGATCACGGGCGGCCGGTCGAACCTGACCTATCTGCTCACCGACGGGCAGACCCGCTGGGTGCTGCGCCGCCCGCCGCTGGGCGGGCTCACGCCGTCGGCGCACGACGTCCTGCGCGAGTACCGGGTGGTGTCCGCGCTGTCCGGGTCGGACGTGCCGGTGCCGCGCGCCGTCACCAGCAGCGAGAGCGGACCGCTGGGGGTGCCCTTCTCCGTCGTCGAGCACGTCGCCGGCCCGGTCCTGCGCACCGAGGACGATCTGCGGGCGCTGTCCCAGGTGGACGTCGACCGTTGCGCCCACGCACTGATCGACGTGCTGGCACGGTTGCACGCCGTCACACCCGAAACGGTCGGCCTGGGCGCCTTCGGCCGCCCGCAGGGGTATCTGGCCCGCCAGATACGGCGGTGGAACGACCAGTGGCAGCGGGTCCGCACCCGCGACCTGCCCGACGTCGACGCCCTGCACACCAGGCTCGCCACCGACCCCCCCGCGGAGAGCGGCGCGTCCATCGTGCACGGCGACTTCCGCATCGACAACGTCATCCTGGCGCCGGACGATCCGGCCCAGGTACGGGCGCTCATCGACTGGGAGATGGCCGCGCTGGGCGATCCGCTGGCGGACCTGGGTGTCCACATCGCGTACTCGCACCCGGCCTTCGCCGCGGTGCTGGGCGGGTCGGCGGCGTCGACCAGCCCCCGGATGCCCGCGGCGAGCGCGCTGGTCGACCGCTACGCCGAGGTCACCGGCCGGGACCTGAGCAATTTCCCGTTCTACCTCGGACTCGGCTACTTCAAGATCGCGGTCATCGCGGAGGGCATCCACCACCGGTTCCAGCAGGGCGTGACGCGCGGCCCCGGGTTCGACACCGTGGGCGAGGCGACGGCACCGCTCGCCGCGGCCGGGCTGCGGGCCCTGAGCGGAAGCCCGCAGTCGGCATGACCAACGTTCTCGACCTGTTCCGGCTCGACGGCAGGGTGGCGGTCGTGACCGGCGCCAGTTCGGGCCTCGGCACCGGGTTCGCGCACGCGCTCGCCCAGGCCGGCGCGGACGTCGTGCTCGCCGCCCGCCGCGCCGACCGCCTCCAGGACGTGGCGGACAGCGTCCGGACCACCGGGCGGCGGGTGCTGACGGTCGCCACCGACGTCAGCGACCCGGACCAGTGCACCGCGCTCGCGCGGGCCGCGATCACCGAGTTCGGCCGACTCGACATCCTGGTCAACAACGCCGGTGCCGGCAGCGCGGTGCCCGCCCTGCGGGAACAGCCCGGGGAGTTCCGCCAGGTCATCGACGTCAACCTGAACGGCGCCTACTGGGCGGCCCAGGCCTGCGCCCGGGTGATGGAACCGGGCTCGAGCATCGTCAACATCGCGAGTGTCCTCGGACTCGTCAAGTCCTACGCCCCGCAGGCCGCCTACGCGGCCAGCAAGGCCGGGCTGATCGGCCTCACCCGGGACCTGTCGCAGCAGTGGTCCGGCCGCCGGGGAATCCGGGTCAACGCGATCGCCCCGGGATACTTCGTCAGCGAGATGACCGCGCAGGTCCCGCAGGACGGGCTGATGAGGTTCATCACCAGCACCAGCCCGCTCGGCCGCCTGGGGGAACAGCACGAGCTCGACGCGGCGGTGGTGTTCCTGGCGAGTCCGGCCGCCTCGTACATCACCGGGGCGACACTCGCCGTGGACGGGGGCATGTCCGGCCACTGAGCCTCGACGACTGGACCGATCCGCGGGCTAGTCGTCCAGGTCTGTCGGGACGACCAGAACGGGTCGCTTCGCCCAGTTGACCACCCGATGGGAGACCGAGCCGGTCAGCAGCCGCTCCAGGACGACCCCACCGCCGTGTCGGGTACCGATGACGATCGCGTAGGCGTCGACGCTGTCGGCCACGGCAAGCAGGTGCGCCGCGGGATCCCCGGCCAGGACGTGCAACCGCCAGGGGAGGGCACCGCCCGCCAGTGTCCGTTCCGCCAGCGCACGGACCTCCCTGGTCCGGGCAGCCTGGTCAGCCCGGAGGAACCGCGCGGACAGGTACCGCCCGGGCACCGTGGAGACCACCACGCCGATCTCCTCACGGCTGAGGGGCTGGACATGGACGACGTCGAGTTCCGCACCCAGCCGCCGCGCGAGGTCAGCCGCCCGGACCAGGGCGGCGGGGGCTGCTTCCCGGGTGTCGACCCCGACAACGATGTGCTGCATACCCACAGGGTTTCCGCCAGCGGCCTGGTTAGGCCTGGTCCGGCGGAGCCGGCGTCTGGGTACCCGGACCGCGAACATGGGGAGTCGCTCCCGATGTCGAGACGCCCCGCCGCGCCGAGAGTGGAGACACACCGGACGGCAGCAGGCCGTCGGAACGAAAGGAGCGGACCATGCCTCGCTTTGTCATCGAGCGCGAGATTCCCGGTGCCGGAAACCTCAGCCAGGAGGAGCTGGCCGAGATCGCGCGGACCTCCAACGAGGCCGTCGCGTCGCTGGGGGTGCCCTACACCTGGGTCAACAGCTACGTCACCGACGACAAGATCTACTGCGTGCACGAGGCGGAGGACGCGGAGACCATCCTCGAGCACGCCCGTCGCGGCGGCTTCCCGGCCAACAACGTCTCGGCCGTCTCGAACGAGTTCGGCCCGCAGAGCGCCGCGGCCGCGACGGCGCGGTGACCGCGGCCCCGATGACGGGGCCGACACTCGGGCGGGGCGCTCGAGCCTTTCACCTCGGCGCCCGACCGCCCGCCTCTACCCTGAACACGTGGATCTCCTCGAACGGGACCGCGAGGTCGCCGTCGTCCGCGCGGCGATCGACCGGGCGGCGGCCGGGCAGGGGTCGGGCATCGCGGTCACCGGGGAGCCGGGCGCGGGCAAGTCGACCCTCCTCGCGGCGGCCCGCGCGGCCGCGACCGGCCCGCGTCTCCTCCTCGGCGGCTGCGACCCGCTCCTGACGCCCCGGCCGCTCGGCCCGTTCCGCGACATCGCCGTGGCCGGCGGCCTGGGACCGCTGCTGCCCGGTGCGGACGGGGTCAGAGGTGAGGAGGCCGGCGACCGCGGCGCGGAACTGGCACTCGCCGGCGTCTGCGAGCGGATCTACGAAGCGCTGCGCGGCGAGACGACGGTCCTGGTGGTCGAGGACCTGCACTGGGTCGACGCCGCCTCGGTCGAAGTGCTGCGTTTCCTCGCGCGCCGGGTCGAGGCGATGCCGCTGGCGCTGCTCGTGAGCTACCGGGACGACGAGATCGGTCCGGGCCACTCGGCCCGCCCGCTGCTCGGCGACTTCGCCCGGCTGGCCGCGCTGCGGACCCTCGACCTGCGGCCGTTGTCCCGCGACGCCGTCCGCGCCGTCGTCGGGGGCACCCGGCTGGACCCGAGTCGCGTGCACGAACTGACCGGTGGGAACCCGTTCTTCGTCACCGAGATCGCCAAGGAGCCCGACCGCCCGCTGCCGACCTCGGTCCGCGACGCCGTGCTCGCCCGCACCGCCGACGTCACGCCGGACGACGTCGAGGTGCTCCAGATGGTGGCGACCGCGCCGGACCGGCTCGACGACCGGGTGCTGCCCGCGCTCGGCGTCGACCTGCCCACGTTGCGCCGTCTCGACACGACCGGCCTGCTCACCCGGGCCCGCGGCGGTCTGGTCTTCCGGCACGAGCTCGCGCGCCAGGCCGTCGAGAGCACGATCCCACCGGGCGGCGCCCCCCGGCTGCACGCTCGACTGCTGGCCGCGCTGGAGCGGATCGAGCCGCGCGATCCCGCCCTCCTCACCCACCACGCGGTCGCGGCCCACGACGGGGCCCGGGCGGCCGAGTACGCGACGGCCGCCGCCCGCCAGGCGATCCAGGCCGGTTCCCACAGCGACGCGGCGGCGTTCTTCGAGACGGCGCTGGAGCACCTCGCGACGGCGCCCGCGCTCGACCGGGCCGACCTGCTCCACAGGCTCGCGGTCGAGCAGTACATGACCAGCCGCCTCAGGGAGGCGATCGCCACCGTGAGCGCGACGTTCCCACTCTGGCAGCAGGCCGGCGACCAGGCTGGACTCGCGGCGGCGTACGACACCTGCGCCGTGTTCGAGTACTACAACGGCCGGCGCCGGCAGGCGGAGGCACACGCCGGGCGCGCCGCCGCACTCTCGGCCGGGCCGGAGCTGGAGCAGTCCCACGCCCGCGCCCAGACGACCCGGGGCTACCTCGCCTACATGCGCGGCGACGTGACCCTGGCCCGGCGCTACCTCGACGGCGCGATCGACGCCGCGGAGCGCCACGGCCAAGCGGAGCTGGCCCAGCGCGGGCGCATCCTGCGGACCTCCGCCGCCCTGCTGGCCGGGGACACCGACGCGCGGATCCCGCTGGCCGACGACATCGAGCGGGCCCGCGCCCACGGCTGGGACGAGCTCGCGTCGACGGGCTACTCCAGCCTCGCCAACCTCGACGTGGAGCAGCGGCGCTACCACGAGGGCCAGCGCGTCCTCGACGAGTCCCTGCCGTTCACCGTCGAGCGCGACATCCCGATCTGCCGGCACTGGCAGACCGCCGTGCGCGCGCGGCTGCACTTCGCCCGCGGCCGGTGGAGCGCGGCGGTCGAGGACGCGGAGCAGGTGATCGAGGATCGCGGCATGCCGCTCGCGACGCTGTGGCCACTGCTCGTCACCGCTCTGGTGCCGCTGCGCCGGGGCGCGGACGTCCCGGCCGCCGCCGCACTGGCCGCCCTGGACACCGCCTGGGACCTCGCCGAACACCTCGACGAGCCGCTGCGCCGGCTGGCGGTGCTCTCCGCGCTGGCCGAACGGATGTGGCTCACCGAGGTGCCCGACGCCCGGGTCACCCGCGCGGCCGCCGCGATCACCGAGACCGGGTCGCCCGCCAGCCCGGCCGGCACGGCCACCGGTACTGCCGGTACTGCCGGCACAGCCGGCGCGACGGGGATCGCCGGGACGGCCTGGGCCGCCGGCGACCTCGCGGTCTGGCTGGCCCGGCTCGGGCTGCTGAGCCGCTGGCCCGACGAGGTGGCGCCGCCGTTCCGGCTCAGTCTCACGGGCGATCACGACGAGGCCGCGTCGTGGTGGCGTCGTACCGGTGAGCCCTTCGCCGAGGCGATGGCGCTGTGCGACTCCCCCGACCCCGGCCAGCGGGCACACGGCGTGGAGCTGCTGGACCAGCTCGGCGCCACCGGCACCGCCGACCGGCAGCGGGCGGCCCTGCGCCGCGACGGCATCACCCAGCTTCCCAGGCGGCCCCGCGAGAGCACCCGGGCGAACCCGGCGGGCCTGACGAACCGTCAGCTCGACGTGGCCAGGCTGGTCGCCCGAGGGCTGACCAACGCCGAGATCGCCACCCGCCTCTACATCTCGGTGAAGACCGCCGACCATCACGTCTCCGCCATCCTCACCAAACTGGACCTGCCGACCCGCCGGGCGGTGGCCCTGCGCGCCGACGAGCTCGGTCTCGGCTGACCCGGTACGCGACCACCGGAGCCTTCGACGAGGGTTGTTGCATTCCGAGGGCGCGTACAGCTCTACATCACCCGCGCGCACTCGCGCATAATCGACCGAAACCTCGTTGACGAGGCCAACGTACGGATGTTATATCGAAGTCACAGGTAGAGAGCGCGGACCCCGAGAGGACGCCATGGCCGGAAGATCATCATCCTCGGACTTTCCCGCCCAGATCCGGACACTCGCCGCGGAATATCGTGGCCTGTCGTCGCGAAGCGGATTCACCGAGGTTTCCAGGATGGGCTCCGAGGGCACTGAGGGCACTGAGGGCAGCGAGACCTCCGAACGTTCGGAAAGCACCGAGAGCAGCGAAAGCAGCGAGACCACGGAACGCAAGGAGACGATGGAGCGGCCGGTGGGTCTGCTTCGCGGTCCACGCTGACCGGAAGACCGTCATGGACCCGGCTTCTCGGGAATCGCCGGCGGACGAGATCGGCTCCGACGAGGAACTGCCGTTCATCCCCGCCGAGGCCAGGCCGGCGGCCGTCGCGGACCTTGCGCGGACGGCTTGGCAGGTCGCCGAGGCCCTGTTTTCCCTGGATGTCCCGGGGCCATGACTCTCCTGGTCATCGCCCCGGACACGGACGACACCGCCGGCCGGTTCGCCGATTTCGCGAACCGTGGCGGCGTGCCGACAGTGGTGGCGGCCGAGTTCGGTCGGGTGGGAATCACGGTGCGCGTGACCCGGGATCGCGTCTGCCGCACGCGGATCACGATCGACGAGGTGGAGGTCAGCGGGGTACTGACCCGGGGGCTGGGCGACTGGGGTCACGAGCCGGACACGCAGCGGGCCTTCGTCTCCGCCGAGAGGTACGCGGCCTTCTGGTCGGCGGTCGCGCTGTGGCCCGGGCCTGTCGTGAACAGACCGTCCGCTCGGGGGTTCTTCCCGCGCCTGGATCCGCTGGAGCTCGCAAGGTACGGTGCCGTCGCCCCGCCGCGCACGGTGATCCTCAATGCGGGATCCGCACCCGGAACCACGATGTACCGCCTGCCCAGCTGGGCGATGGTGGATCCCGATGCTCCTCGGAGCAGGTTCGACGTCGTGCAGATCGGCGACAGCGACCCGAGCCGTACCCGCCGGGTCGTCCTTGCCGGATCCACCGCGTTCGATGTGAGCACGACCGGGGATCGTCTCGACCCGGACCTGGCTGACCGGGTGGCCCCCGTCATCTCCTGGCTTCGGCGGAGCGGAATGGATTTCGTCGATTTCACGGTGGAACTGGAAGACGGCGTCACTCGGCTGCTCGACGTGTCGTGCTGGCCCGACCGCCGCCTGTTCCCGCTTGTCGAGGAGCGGGTCTACACGGCGCTGCTGAATCGGCTCACCTCATGATCCTGTGCCTCGGCCTGGCGGCCGACCCGACCTTCACCGCCGGGGTCCGGGCCCTCCGGCGGGCACGGGTCGCGTTTCGGTCCGTCGACCTGCCGTCGCTGGCGATGCGCGGCAGTATCCGCGTACCGTTGGACGGCCCCGACGAAACCGAACTCTCGCTGTCCGGCGAGAAACACCGCCTCGGTGACTTCTCGGGAATCTGGTGTCGCCTCATGGACGTCTCCGCGGCCGCACCGACCCCGGAACTGGCCGCGGCCGCCGGCGGGCAGGCAGAGGCTTTAGCGCGAATATTGGAGGCGGTCCCCGGCAAGGTGATGAACCCCCCGCTGCGCGAAGCGTCAGGATTCACCAAGGTTCTGCACGCGGTCACCCTCGGCGAGGTCGGTGGCTGGCGGATCCCGGAGACCTGCCTCACCTCCGATCCCGTGGAGGCGTCGCGGTTCATCCGGGGCTGCCGCAACGGCGCGATCTTCAAGGGCGCGAGCGCCACCAAGACCTGGGCGACCGTCCTCGAGCCGCGTCACGAGGCCGACCTGCCACGCATCAGGCGCCTGCCGGTGCTCTTCCAGGAGCGCGTCATCGGTCCTGACGTACGGATCCACGTGGTCGGCGACCGGTCGTTCGGTGAGCTCATCGACTCGCCGGTGCTCGACTACCGGACAGTCCGCGGCGTCAACGGCTACCGGCCGCTGACCCCGCCCCCAGAAGTCGCCGACGGATGCGCTCGCCTCACCGAGTTCTGCGGGGTGCCGTTCCTGGGCGTCGATTTCAAGATCGACCGTGCGACGGGGGAATGGTACTTCCTGGAGGCCAACTCGATGCCGTGCTTCGAGGGATACGACGAACGCGCGGACGGTGTCATCTCCCGCGCGATCGTCGACTGGCTCAGCACACCGAGCCGCTGACCCACCGCATGCCACGCACGTCGGACCGTGGTCGCGCGGGAGCCGGCCGGCCACGCGGGTGCGCGGGTCCTGTCGGCCGCTGGACGGACGTCGACGACGGGCAGCCCGGCGGGCTGGGGCGTCTCCCCCGGCGGAACGGGGTGATCAGGCCTCGGGAATCGGCATGCCGAAGTTCGCGAGGGTGATGTCACCGGGCTCCGGGCCGCCGCGCCGGTCGGTGTCGAGGCCGTCGATCGCGGCGAGCTGCCGGTCGGTCAGCTCGAAGTCGAACACGTCGAAGTTCTCCGCGATCCGCTCCGGCCGTGTCGACTTCGGGATCGTCGACCGGCCCTGCTGCAGGTGCCAGCGCAGCATCACCTGGGCCGGCGTCCGGCCGTGCGCCTGCCCGATCTCGCCGATCACCGGGTCCCGCAGGGTGCTGTCGTGGGCGCTGTCACGGTAGAAGGTGATCCCACCGATCGGCGACCACGCCTGCGTGTGGATGCCGTGCTCGGCACCGAACTCCTGCACCGCGCGCTGGGCGAAGTAGGGATGCACCTCGATCTGGTTCACCGCGGGGACGACACTCGCCCGCTCGAGCAGGGCGGTGAGGTGCTCGACCATGAAGTTGCTGACCCCGATCGCACGGACCTTCCCGTCGGCGAGCAGCGTCTCCAGGGCACGGTAGGCCTCCAGCGTCCGGTCGAAATCCGACGGCAGCGGCTGATGCAGAAGGAGCAGGTCGATCCGGTCGACGCCGAGCTTGCCCGCGCCCTTCTCGAAGCCGTGCAGGGTCTGGTCGTAGCCGAAGTCACTGATCCAGATCTTGGTCTCCAGGAAGACCTCGGCCCGGTCGACACCGGACTTCAGGACGGCCTCCCCGACCTGCCGCTCGTTGCCGTAGACCGCCGCGGTGTCGATGTGCCGGTAACCGGCCGACAGCGCCGCCGCGACAGCAGACGAGGTCTCCTGCGGCGGGGTCTGATAGACACCGAGGCCGACCGCGGGCATCTCGACCCCATTGTTCAGCGTTACGGGTGTCACGGTGGACATGGGGTGGTTCCCCTTCCGTCGAGATCGGAGACGATCTTCCGCGTGTGCTCCGCGGCGCGGACCCGACCGTAGCGGAAGGCCGGGTGACCACCGCACGACGATGACCGCCTACAGCGGCAGAGTCGCCACCATCGCCCGGGTACGCACCGACAGGTCCGTCCCAGGGGGCGGTCGCCAGCGGCCGGGGCCGGATTACCCCTCCGCGTCGAGCCGTATATCTGAGCGAGGCGACAAAGCCAGACCCGCGGGGCCAGCCGAGCACGCGGACGGCCCGCATCACGCGAACTGTCGGCCCAACACTGGCTGCCACGGGCAAAGAATTGACCGAATGCGCAAAGACGCCCACGGCCCGGCCGCCGATGATGTGTCGAGGCGGCATCGCCCGCGCATCCAGGCGGGCACGGCCGCGTCTTCACCCGATCCCCGATTCCCGTGAAGGGTTGGAAGATGACTCGTGGGACGCGATTACTCGTCACCGCTGTCGCATGCTGCGCGGCGCTCCTGCTGGGGGCCTGCGGCGGCGGTGGCGGTGATCCCGCCACGTCCACGGGGCCCTCGGGCGAGCCGGTGGCGGGCGGTGAAGGACGGATCCTCACGCTGAGCGATCCGCGCACCCTGGATCCGGCGGTCCTCGGGAACTCGTACGCGTCCGGCGCGCTTCTGGGCAATGCGCTGTACGGGACCCTGATGACCAACGACGCGGCGGACAGGGTCCGGTACTCGATGGCCGAGTCGTTCACCACGGCCGACAACGGCAGGACCTTCACCCTGAAGCTGCGGCCGAACCTGGTCTTCTCCGACGGCACCGCGCTGGACGCCGAGGCCGTGAAGTTCAACTGGGACCGGACCAAGGACCCGGCCGTCGGCTCGGCCCACCGGTCGGAGGCGGCGACCATCGCATCGTCCGAGGTGGTGGACGACGTCACGCTGAAGGTCACCCTGGTCACCCCCGTGCCGAGGTACGCCCTGTCCGTCCTCGCCTCCTCGATGAACTGGATCGCCTCACCCGCGGCCCTGCGGAAGGGCCAGCAGGCGTTCGACGCGAAGCCGATCGGCGCGGGACCGTTCACCCTCGAGAGCTGGACCCGTCAGGCCGACATCCGGCTCGTCCGGAACCCCCGGTACTGGGACGCGCCCAGGCCCTACCTCGACCGCCTCACCCTGCGCACCGCGCTCGACGGCAACCAGCGCTACAACACGCTGCTCACCGGAGGCGCGGACGTGGCCATCGACTCCAGCTGGATCAACCTCGACAAGGCAGCCAAGGCAGGCCTGCCGACAAACATCATGCAGCTCAACGGCGGCGTCTTCGCGGCGCTGAACATGCGCCGGGCACCGTTCGACGACATCCGCGCGCGTCAGGCGGTCGCGGCGGCACTCGACCCGGAGGCACTGAACCTCGCGGCCTACAACGGAACCGCGCGGCTGGCCGACACGCTTTTCACCGACGCCTCCCCCTTCTACTCCGAAAAACCGCTGCGCAGGACGGACAAGGCGACCGCCCAACGGCTCCTCGACGAGCTGGCCGCCGACGGAAAGCCGCTGTCCTTCACGTTCACCAGCTCCTCCAGCAGCGAGAACAGGGCACTCGCGGAGAACATCCAGGCCCAGCTCAGCGCCTTCAACAACGTCAAGGTCCAGATCAGGACGATTGAGCTCGCCGAGTTCGTCCAGCTCCGCCGGACACTCGACTTCGACGCGGTCATCACGTCCGCGCTCTTCCAGGACCCCGAGCCCCGGTTGTCGACGGTCTTCGCCGGGGGCTCGGCGGCGAACATGCCCGGCATCGACGACCCGGCGCTGAACGAGGCGCTGCAGACCGGCCGGACCGCGACCTCGGAAGAGGAACGCAGGGCGGCCTACGACACCGTGCAGGAACGGCTGACCGCACTGACCCCGTTGTTCTTCATCGCGCGCGGGGCGCTCGGCGCCATCTCGAGCAGGAATGTCGGCGGCCTCGCGCAGTACGGCCTCGGTTCCCTGCTGCCCGAGAAACTGTGGATACAGCGGTGACCGAGTAGCCTCAACAGGCCGAACGCTCGCCGACGACGATGGGCGGAACCAGCGTATGCGTGATCCAGGAGTGCTCCCCGACGGTGCGGAGGTCGCGCGGCGGCTCACCGCCGAGGCGCTCGTGGCCGAACTGTTCAGCCGGTACGACGCCCGCGACGTCGACGCCGCGCTGGCGCTGTACACCGAGGACGCGACGGTGTTCCAGGCCCACGGGAGGGACGCCGTCCGGTCCGTGATGGAGCGTGGCATGTCGCCGCTGCGCGGTCGGCACCTGATCACGAACCTGCGGGCCTGGTCGCTCGACGCCGACCACACGGTCGTCGAGTACACGGCGGCGGCGTTCACGCTGGAGGGCGAGGGGCCGTTCTCCGCCCGGTCCGTGTTCGACCACCGCCAGGTCCAACGGCGCGAGCCGGACGGCGTGTGGCGCATCGCCGAGCACGAGATCAGTGGCTACACCCCGCCGGCCTGACACCCCGCCGACCTGAGACCCAGTCGGCCCGGCACTCCGCCGGCCGGAAACCTCGCCGGCCGGGTATCCGGCCGCCGCGGGCCCGGAAAGCGGGGTCAGCTCACCCGGAAGTTGTGGGTGCCGTCCCGGTCGAGCTGCGCGACCAGGCCGTATTCCCACTCGAGATAGGCCTCCATCGCCGAGCGGGCGTTGTCGGTGCCCTCGTACGGACGCCGGTAGCGGTCGAGCGGTGTCTCGGTGTAACACGCGGGCTCCGTCTCGACCGGTCTCCCGCTGGCCCGCCACCCCGCCGTCCCGCCCGCGAGGGCGTAGGCCGGGATCGCGGTGAGTCGGCCGAGGTCGGCTGTCGCGAACCGCGCGAGCAGGCCGTCGCCGGAGGTGAGGACGAGCCGGTCCGCGGGCGGCAGGCGCCGCAGCGCGACGGCCAGCCGGGAGCGGCTCGCGTGCCACGCGCCGGGGATGTGCCCGGCGGCGTAGTCACGACCGGCTCCGACGTCGACGACCACCGTCCCCTCGGCAGGCTCCCCCAGCCAGCCCGCCAGCTCGCCGGGCGCGACGGACGGCACACCCGGCGGCGCCGGCGCCGGGGAGACCGGCCAGCCCCGCTCGGTCCGGCCGGCGGCGCCCACCTCCGCCACCACCCAGGTTTCCCAGCCCATCTGGGCCAGCCAGGAACCGGTCATCGCCGCGCGGACGCCGTCGTCGTCGGCCAGCACGATCCGGGCCCCGCGCACCGGCGCGTGGTGGTCGGTCTCCTGAACCAGCTGCCCGCCCGGCGCGTGCCGGAAGCCCGGCAGGTGACCCGCCTCGTACTCGGCCGCCGAGCGCACGTCGAAGCGGTAGACCGTCCGGCCGGGCGGGGGCGGTCCCGTCAGGTCGGCGGCCGGGGCGAAGCGGACGCCGGCCAGTTCGGCGGCGGCCCGGGCGCCGGCCCGGGCGACCTCACGGTGGGCCGGCTCGACCCGGGCCGGCGCGGCCGCGGTGGCCGAGTGGTCCAGATCCTGGCCGGCGAGCACCCAGCCGATCGTGCCGTTGCGCAACGCCGCCACCGGGTTCGGCAGCCCGGAGTTGATGAGCGACTGGGCGCCGATGATGCTGCGGGTGCGCCCGGCGCAGTTGACCACCACCTGGGTCGCCGGGTCGGCGGCCAGCTCGCGGATCCGCAGGACCAGCTCCCCGCCGGGCACGCTGGTCGCCGTCGGGATGCTCATCGTGTGGAACTCGTCGGGGCGGCGGGCGTCGACGACCACCACGTCCTTCCCCGCGTCGAGCAGCGCCCGCAGCTCGGGAGCGGAGACCGACGGCGTGCCCCGGACCGATTCGACCAGTTCCCCGAACGCCTTGCTCGGGGTGTTGACGTCGATGAACAGCTCGCCGCCCGACGCGGTCCACCCGTCCAGGCCGCCCAGCAGGAGGCGCACTTGGGTGTATCCGAGCTCGACCAGGACCTCGTGGGCCCGCTGCGCCGGCGCGACGGCGTCGCCGTAGACGACCACGAGAGTGTCGCGCCGGGGGATGCGCTCCCAGACCTCCAGCTCGAGGCGTGAGAGCGGAACGTTCGCGGCCCACAGCGGGTGTCCCTGCGCGTACAGCGCCTCCTCGCGCACGTCGACGAGCGCGATCTCCTGGCGCCGGCGCAGCAGGTCGCGCACGTGTTCCGGCGAGATCTCCAGGGGTGTCATCGTGGTCCTTCCGGGTTGCGCGGTCGGCTCATGACCGTGTTCCGGCCGTGCCTGGCGAGGGCACGGCCGGAGCGTCGGCACGCGGGCGGAAACGTCAGGAGGAGCCGATCGTGACACCCCTGAACGAGATCTGCCCGGGCAGCTTCGGCAGCGGCGAGATGCCCGTGGCCAGGATGTACGGCCGGGGGGTCGCGTAGGTGTAGATGTTCGGGTTGGAGGTGAGGCCCGCGACCGTCGCGGCCGCCAGGTTCTTCTTCAGGTCCGGCGAGTCGAGCGGTGTCGCACGCACCTTTGCCAGCGCGGCCTTGAACTCCGCCGACTGGAACGGGCCGCTGAGGTTCAGCGGGCCGCCGCCGAAGTTCGCGGTGAGCGTCTGCCCGAACGAGTCACGTCCCGCGTAGCTGTAGTCGGTGATGGCGAGCGTCTTGGCGAAGAACGACGTGGACCAGTTCGGATCGACCTTGATGTCCAGGTCGACACCGACCGCCTTGAACTGGGACTGCAGCACCTCGTCCGGGGGTGTCGGCTGCGACACCACGAAGGGAAGCGACAGGCGCCTGTCCGTGGTGTTGTAGCCCGCCTCGGCCAGCAGCTGCCGTGCCTTGTCCGGGTTGTAGGGGTGGAGGTCCTTCGCCTCCTGCGCGTACGCCGGGTAGTAGCTCGGGTACGGCTCGGCGGTCACCTCACCATGGCCGAACGCGGCCTGCTCGACGAACTGCTCGCGGTTGACGGCGTAGTGGATCGCCTGCACGACCTTCGGGTTGTCGAACGGCGCCTTGTTGAGGTTCACCGGCACGAAGTAGCCCTGGTAGCCGTAGCCCCAGTCGTCGAGGACCTGCAGGCCGGCCTTCTTCGCCGGGTCGATCTGGGCGACGTCGCCGATCGCGAAGTTGTACGTGCCGGTCCTGATGCCCTGGACGACGCTGTTCGGGTCGTTGTTGAACGTGATCTCGATCCGGTCGACATGGATGTTCTCGGCGTCCCAGAAGTCCGGGTTCTTGACCAGGCTGACGCTCGCGTCCGGGGTCAGGCTCTCCACCTTGAACGGACCCGACCCGACCGGGGCGGTGGTGGCCAGGGCCTGCGGGTTGTTCCTCGCGGCCGTCTCGCTGGCGAGCAGACCGGCGCCGCGCGCGCCGAACAGCGTGGGAATGTGGTGATCCGGCTGCGTCAGATTGATCCGGAAGGTCAGGTCGTCGATCACGTCGATCGATCTGACGGAGTCCAGGTCACCGGCGAGCTGGGAGTTCTTCTGGGTCTTGGCCCGGTTGATCTGGTACTGCCAGGCCTCGGCGTTGACCGGGGTGCCGTCGGTGAACTTGAGCCCGGGCCGCAGGTGGAAGGTGACGGCGTCACCGGTCGTGTTGTACTCCCAGCTCCGCGCCTGTTGGGGATGCGCGTTGCCCTGGGAGTCGACCTGGGTCAACGAGTCGTAGACGAGGTCGAGGTACTGGGTGTTGCGGGTACCGCCGGCGACCACCGGGTCCCAGGTGCTCACGCTCCAGGTGCCGGCCCAGTTGATCACCCCTCCGGAGGCGGAGCCGGTACCGGACCCGCCGCTGCTGCCGCGGCGGCGCACGTCGCTGCTTCCGCCGTCGGCACCCACCAGGTAGCGGGCGCGCACCTCGCGACGCTCGGCCGAGTCGACGTCCTCCAGCAGTGCCGTGACGGTGTCCTCGCCCTCATGGAACCCGAGGAGCCGCCAGCCGCCCGCGACCGTCGTGCCCCGCTCCGCGAGCCGTCGCAGGAAGGCGTGCTGGAGGACCGTCTGCGGCCGTCGGATCGAGTCCTCGAACGAGAAGTCGTTTCCCGGGCGCTTACGAAACGACGGCCCGGGCGGGTCGAGGAGATCGTGCCCGACGAGCGAGGTACGCAGCCGGCCGCCACCGTGGTTCCACTCGGGCGGAAAGGTCCAGCCGGCCCGGATCGCCTCGTAGACCCCCCACCGCCGGAACAGCTCGACGGTCCGCGACGAGTGGCCCATCGCACCGGCCCGGACCAGCGACGCCGAGGTCGCGGCGTCGACAACGGCGACCTGGACCCGGTCATGGTTCAGCTCCAGGGCGGTGGCCAGGCCGGACGGCCCGGCGCCGACGACCAGAACCTCCACCTCCCGCGGCGGCGTGACGCGTGGGAAACGCACCGTCTCGACGTCCCGCCAGCCGCGACTGATCTCATTCTTGGCGAGCATCAAGTTCCTTCCTGACGACATGGGACCGCGGACGGCCTCGACCGATCGCCACATTTCCGGCCGCACGGACGACCCGCGGCCCGCGGCCACCGGGAAAGGCATGGCAGCGCGCAGCCGACAAAGGTCGGACTGACGACCCGGGTGATGTCCGTGACCCGGCTGAAGGCGCGCCGAATGACGGCACGCGAAATCCGGTCGCAGTGGGCCGGGGTTGGAGGGCGCCTCGGTCAGGTCCGGAAGGTCAGCGCCGCGTCAACGGGAGAGACCGCGCGGGCACGGCGGGACTCGACCCGGCGCTGGAGCGCTGGCGGCACCGTTCCGCTCCGCTGGCCCGGATGGGAGAGTGAGGAGTTCGGCGCCGTGCGGGTTTCGCTGGCCAGCCGTCCTCGCGGTACGAGTACGTGGGGGTGTGAACCCCTGACGATCAGGACGGCCTTACCACCCCGGCACCGGCACGGCTACGCACAGAGCGCGCTGGCGGTCCGCCTGAAGTCGATGTGAGGCGCTTGTACACAAGCGTCTCGAGGTCCACGATCCGTGGCCTGCCCCGCCTGGACCTCCTGTGTCAACATTTCACCCCTTGACTATTTCTCGCACCTCCGGGAAGTCTGCCCTGCTTGGACGGTTCCGCGCGGTCAGACATCAGGGGATGTAGTAATGACGTAACAAAGGAAGAGCCGGTCCGCGCGTGGCAGGTGCCGCAGAGGGTCCGCCGATCCGGGCCATGGCCTACCCCACCCGGGCTTACCCTGGTATCGACCGGAATGGACGGCGAAGGAGATCTCCCTATGTCCAGGTGTCCGCACACACACTGTCGACGGTCCCGATGAGCGCGCCGGTGGTCGTCGCGGTGGTGGGTGGTGGGGCCAGCGGTTGCCTCGCCACCACCCAGCTGGCGAGGTCCGTGGCGGTTACCGGCCGCAGGTTCACGATATTGCTCGTCGAACCGGACGACATCGGTGCGGGCCTGGCCTATCTGACCCGGGATCCACGCCACCGGCTCAACGTGCCGGCCGCGAAGATGAGCGCCTTCGACGACGACCCGCAGCACTTCCTGCGCTGGCTTCGTCGGCACGTCGCGGTCGACTTCCCTCCCGGTGGTTTCGCGCCCCGGCAGTTCTATGGCGACTATCTCCGCCACACGCTGGAGGAGACGCTGCGCGCCGCGCCCGGGGTGCGCTGCGAGCGGGTGCGCGCCCGCGCGACGGACGTCCGCCGGCACGGCCGCCGGCTGCGGCTGACACTGGACGACGGGACCAGCCATCCGGTCGACGGTGTCGTTCTCGCGCTCGGCCACGGTGCCGCGACGACGTCGTGGGCTCCGCCGGCGCTGGCCCGGTCGCCTCGGTTCGTCGGTGACCCGTGGCGGGCGGACTCCCAGCCGCGCGTCCCGGCCGGCAGCGACGTGCTGCTCGTCGGCTCGGGCCTGACCATGGCCGACATGGCCCAGCGCTGGAGCCGGTCCGGGGTGCGCCTGCACGTGGCCTCACGCCACGGGCTGCTCCCGCTGCCGCACGCGCTGGACCCGGCGCCGCCGCTCGCCGCCCCGGAACTGCCCGACGGTCCGGTGAGCCTCGCCCGGGCCCGCGGGCTGGTCTTCGACCAGATCCGCGCGGCCGGTGGCGACTGGCGGCGAGCCGTGGACTCACTGCGCCCGGTGACGGCCGAGCTGTGGTCCCGCATGGACACCACTGCCCGGTCCCGTTTCGTCGCCACGACGATGCGGCGCTGGGACCAGGTCCGGCACCGCGTCGACCCCGCCGTCCACGCCTGGCTGGAGCAACGCCGCGCCGAGGGATCGCTGGTCGTGCACGCCGCGCGGGTCCTCGACGCCCGGGAGACCGCGGCCGGCGTCGAGGTCTCGCTCAGTGACGGCACCCAGGTGCTCGCCGCGGCCGTGGTCAACTGCACCGGTGCGGGCGGCGGTGTGCGGACCAGCCACGATCCCCTGGTCATGAACCTGCTCGCCGCCGGCCTGGCGACCCCGGACAGCCTGGACCTGGGCTTCGCCACCGAGGGATCCGGGCGGCTGGTCGCGGCCGACGGGCCCCGGCCGGCGATCTGGGCCATCGGGCCGTTGCGGCGCGGGGAGCTGTGGGAGAGCACGGCCATCCCCGAGCTCCGCGGCCAGGCGGCCGCGCTCGCCCGCGCCGTCGTGGCCGCCCTGCCCGGGCCACGGGTCGTCCGACGGGTCCGCGATCCCTACGGTCTGCCCCTCACCGCCAGTCCGGAGGCGGCCGGTCGCTATGTCGCCGGGCTCGGCCGGATCCTGCGGGTGCGCTCCGGAGCCGAGACGCTGGTGGCCGAGGCGGTCGCGGCCGATCCCCAGTTCGCCCTCGGGCAGGCGGTGCTGGCGCTGCTCGGTGCCGAGTGGGGCGCCGACGTCGACGTGGAGACGGCGCTGCGGAACGCGCAACGCCACGCCGCCCGGGCCGACGAGCGTGAGCGGCGTTTCGTCGAGGTGGTCGCCGCCCGGATCCGCGAGCCGGGAGAGGCCTCGGCCGCGGCGCTGCTGAGCTACATCCACACCTACCCGGAAGACGCCCTGGCCGTCAGCATCGCCGTGCCGACGATCGCGTTCAGCGGCGCGACGGAGATCCCCGCCGAGGCCTGGGCCCTGGTCGAGGGACTGGCCGCCGTCTACCGCGACGACTGGTGGTACCGGGGGCTGCTCGCCTTCACCCGACAGGAGCAGGAGAACTGGGACGAGGCGGCCGAACTCGCCGCGCTGGCGCTGGCCGTCGAACCGACCGCCGGCCACGCCGTCCACGCGAAGACCCACGTCCACTACGAGACCGGCGACCACGAGGCCGGGCTGGCCTGGTTGGACGCCTGGATCTCGACCTGCGGGTCGGACTCGTCGCACCGGGCGCACTTCGCCTGGCACGCGGCCCTGCACGAGCTCGCACTCGGTGCCGACAGCGCGGCCCAGGCACGTTTCTCGACCCAGCTCTCGCCGCCGGCCGTCTCCGGCGTCCGGGCGCTGATCGACTCGGCGTCGCTGCTGTGGCGCGGCTTCGCGGCCGGTGCCTGGACGTCGGTGGAGCTCGGGCCGGTGCTGGCGACCGTCCCCGGCGCGTTGCTCGTCGATCCGCCGACGCCCTTCGTCGGGCTGCACTCGGCGGTCGCGCTCGCCGCCGCGGGGGACTGCCGCCGACTCGCGCAACTACGCCGTTCGGCGGCCGCCCGGAGCAGCCCGGCGTTCACCGACACCGTCGCGCCACTGGCGGACGCCCTGATGCACCTCCTGCACGGTGATCCCGACCGGGCCACCGACGCGCTGATCGCCCTGCCCGGCGTCGAGCGGCTCGGCGGCAGCGCCGCCCAGCGCGAGATCGTCGAGGACACCACGATCTACTGCGCCATCCAGGCCAACCGACCCGACATCGCCCAGGCGCTGCTCCGGACCCGCCTCGAGCGCCGCTGCTCCCCCCGCGACGTCCACCGCCGCGCGCAGCTGCGCGCCGGCCAGCGGACCGCGCCCTCGGTACCGGGCGACTGACCGGTGGTTCAGGGCGCGGTCGGAGGTGTCGTCCAGTAGCCGCGGGTGCGTAGGTGTTCGACGGTGACGGCGGCGCAGGAGCGTACGTGTTCCTCGCTGGTGCGGGCCGCCGCCGTGACGTCGCCGGCCCGGATCTCGGTCAGTAGTCGTTCGCGGTATTTCGTCTCGTTGTTCTCCCAGGCGGGGGCGTCGTAGTAGAAGCTGCCCTGCAGGACGCCGCCGAGGAAGTCGAGGATCGCGTCGAGGCGTGGTGATTTGCCGGCGGTGGCGATGATCTGGAAGAACCGGCGGTCCAGGCTCCGGCGGCGGGTCTCCTCGCCGGTGGTGGTGATCTCGCGGTGCAGTCGGGCGAGTTCCTCGATCTGCGTCGGGGTGAGGGTGCGCACGGCGCGTCGGGTGGTCATTCCGGAGACCAGGGCGACAACTTCGTAGTGGTCCTCGATGTCCTCGACGGTGACCTCGGCGACGAACGCGCCGCGCCGGGGGACGGCGTCGACGAAGCCTTTCTGTGCGAGTTCGATGAGGGCCTCGCGGACCGGGGCGCGGCTGATCCCGAGCGCGTCGGCGACCTCGTCCTGATCGATTTTGCTGCGTGGGGGTAGCGCGCGGGAGACGATCGCCTCCCGGATGAAGTCGGCGGCCTCGTCCTTGAGGTTGCCGTAGCGCCGCCGACCCGAGGCGAGCCGCCGGATCGCACTCGGGTCGGCG